>JBKJVA010000063.1:0-3973 GCA_046589675.1 Usitatibacteraceae bacterium | reverse complement strand
CATCTTGCCCGTTACGGCCGCAGGCGTCAGTTCGCGCATGCTGATTTCGCGCTCGTTTGGAATTACCCGTACCCACGGATTGTCGGCCGCAATGATCTGCGCAATATCGTCGAGCGGAACGTCGCGTTTGAGTTTAATCGTGAGCGCCTGGCTGTGACAACGCATCGCGCCGACACGTATGCACAGACTATCAATCGGAATTGCGGCAGCGCCATACCCGCTTCCACGCGCGAGAATTTTATTGGTTTCAGCCATGCCTTTCCATTCTTCCAGCGACATGCCCGGGTTTCCCATTGCAGCCATATCTTTGTCTATCCAGGGAATCAGATTTCCGGCAAGCGGCACACCAAAATGTTGCGTTTCATCTGCGGAGAGCGCATGTTGTTTCGCCAAAATTTTACGGTCAATGTCGAGAATCGCGGAATGTGGATCTGCCAATAACGATTTCACTTCAGCGTTCAAGGTACCGAACTGTGTGAGGAGTTCGCGCATGTGGGTAGCGCCGCCGCCCGATGCCGCCTGATAGGTCATGCAGGTCATCCACTCGATCAATTCCGCCTTGAACAGTCCGGCAAGCCCCATCAGCATGCAGCTTACGGTGCAGTTACCGCCGATATAGTTTTTGACACCGTTGGCAAGTGCTTTCTGGATTACGGCATTGTTGACGGGATCCAGAATAATCACGGCGTCATCCTTCATGCGCAACGTTTTTGCCGCATCAATCCAAAAGCCTTTCCAGCCAGCCGCGCGCAGTTGCGGATAAATTTCGGCAGTGTAATCGCCTCCCTGGCAGGTGAGCAGAATATCCATTGCCGTCAACGCTGCAATATCTTTGGCATCCCGTAACGGGGCACCGCCGGCCTCAGTCGGAGCGGCGCCGCCGATGTTTGACGTTGTGAAGAAAAACGGCTCAATGAGCGCGAAGTCATTCTCTTCGCGCATTCTTTGTATCAGCACGGAACCGACCATTCCGCGCCAACCGATCATGCCCACCTTTAACATCGCCATCTTGGCTGCGCTCGGCTTTCTAACTCAAAAAAATAACAAATTCAAATAGGGGCGCGGCTTTCAGACCAAAACTGTCTGAAAATGCGCGCCAACACTGGATTATATAATTCAGAAAACTTCTACACTGAGACGTGTCGAAGCTGCGCCACGACAGCGTCTCCCATTTCTTTTGTGCCGCAAATTCTCTCGCCACTCTTCGCGATATCTGCCGTCCGCAATCCGCTGGCGAGCGACTTTCGAACCGCAGTTTCGATGCGGAACGCTACTTCGCCCAGCTTAAACGTGTACCGCAGCATCATCGCCAGCGATAGAATCTGAGCCAACGGATTCGCCACACCTTTACCGGCAATATCTGGCGCCGACCCATGAATCGGTTCGTAGAGGCCCTTGGCATCCGCATCGAGCGAGGCGGACGGCAGCATCCCGATCGACCCTGTCAACATCGACGCTTCATCGGAAAGAATATCGCCAAACATGTTGCCGGCGACCATGACGTCAAACTGTTTGGGATTCCTTACCAACTGCATTGCGGCGTTGTCGACCAGCATGTGGGTGAGTTCAACGTCAGGATATTCAGGCGCGATTTCAACAGCGATATCGCGCCACAATTGCATCGCCTCCAATACGTTCATCTTGTCGATCGAACATAGCTGCTTGTTGCGCTGGCGAGCCGTGCGAAAACCTACGTGCAGGATGCGACGGATCTGCGCTTCGGTATAGTGCATCGTGTTGATGCCGACGCGATTGCCTTTTTCTCCAGAAATGCTACGCGGCTCCCCGAAATAGATATCACCCGTCAGCTCACGGATGATCATCAGGTCCAGCCCAGCCACGATTTCCGGTTTGAGAGAAGATGCGTCGGCGAGTTCAGGGAAGACAATCGCCGGACGCAGGTTCGCAAAAAAATCACATTCTTTGCGCAGGCCCAAAATCGCTTTTTCTGGCCGATGTTCGCGTGGCAGAGCATCATACTTTGGCCCACCCACAGCACCAAAGAGTACCGCGTCGGCGTCTTTCGCCAGCTTCAGCGTTGCGACGGGCAATGGATGGCCATAAGCGTCAAATGCGACACCACCGATTAAGGCAGTTTCCGTTTCTATTTTCAATCCGCCGTGCCGCAGCACATCGAGTACTTTGAGTGCTTCGGCAATGATCTCGGGTCCGATGCCGTCGCCGGCCATGATTGCGATTTTCATTTCTTATTCGTCAATTGAAAAGCCAGGGTTCGCGCGTAGCACGCGCAGCCTCATACAATTTTATTTTATCGTTGTGCCGCAAAGTGCGACCGATCTCATCCCAGCCGTTGAGCAAAGACTGCTGGCGCGAATATTCGACCGCAAACTTGTAGGTTTCCGCATTGGGTACTTGCACAATTTGCCGTTCGAGATCGACGCTCAACTGTAAGCCCTTCGTCGCGACGACGATGTTGAACAGGTGATCCACTTCCAGTTCAGTCAACACGATGGGCAGCAACCCGTTTTTGTAGCAGTTGTTGAAAAAAATATCTGCATATGACGGCGCGATAATTGCCCGGAAGCCAAATTGCTGCAGGGCCCAAGGTGCGTGCTCCCGCGACGAGCCGCAGCCGAAATTTTTGCGCGTGAGCAAAATGGTGGCACCCTGATAACGCGTTTGGTTCAGCACGAAATTGGGGTTCAATGGACGTCGACTGTTATCCATGCCTGGTTCGCCATGATCCATATAGCGCCATTCATCGAACGCGTTAGCGCCAAAGCCGGTGCGCTTGATAGACTTCAAAAACTGTTTAGGAATGATCGCGTCGGTGTCGACATTGGCGCGATCCAGCGGCACCACCAGTCCGGTATGTTGGCGAAACGGTTCCATGCGTCCCTCCCCTAATTCTTCGCCTTGTCGGCGGCTTTCTCGATCACTTCGCCACCCTTTTTTATGTCTTTGCCGACACCTTGAATCGTGTTGCAGCCAGCGAGCAGCACAAACATCGTGGTCAATGCAAAAATTTTCTTCATGTTAATACCTCTTACAAAATATCACGAACGTCAGCGAAGTGACCGGCGATCGCCGCAGCGGCCGCCATTTCCGGACTGACGAGGTGAGTACGACCGCCAGCACCTTGGCGACCCTCAAAATTACGATTGGATGTTGATGCGCAACGCTCTCCCGGTGAGAGGCGATCCTCGTTCATGCCTAGACACATCGAGCAGCCAGGTTGGCGCCATTCGAAGCCTGCAGCCAGAAAAATCATGTCCAACCCTTCGACTTCCGCCTGCCTCTTCACCAAGCCTGATCCCGCAACCACCATCGCAAGCTTGACGCTTTCGGCAATGTGTCGGCCGCGCACCACACCCGCAGCCGCTCGCAGGTCTTCAATGCGAGAATTGGTGCAACTGCCGATGAAAACCTTGTCGATGCGGATATCGGTAATCGGCGTTCCCGGATTGAGTCCCATGTACTGTAATGCACGCTCCATCGCCTCGCGCTTTCCCGGGTCGGTCTCCTTCGCAGGGTCGGGAACTATGCCATTGATGCTGACGACCATTTCGGGCGAGGTTCCCCATGTCACCTGCGGCGTGATAGACGCCGCATCCAGGTCAACCACGTGATCAAATGTTGCGCCGGTGTCCGAATGCAACGTCCTCCAATAATTTGCCGCTGCATTGAACATCTCCCCCTTGGGCGCAAAAGGGCGGCCTTTCAGGTATTCAATTGTTTTTTCGTCTGCGGCCACCATGCCTGCACGGGCACCTGCTTCAATGGCCATGTTGCACACAGTCATGCGCCCTTCCATCGAAAGCGCCCGGATGGCAGAGCCTGCAAACTCGATCGCGTGACCAGTTCCGCCGGCAGTGCCGATTTTTCCAATGATGGCGAGCACGATGTCCTTGGCTGTCACACCACGTCCAACCTTTCCCTCGACACGAATCAGTAGCGATCTGGATTTTTTTGCAACCAGACATTGGGTCGCCATCACATGCTCAACTTCTGA
>JBKJVA010000186.1:0-4217 GCA_046589675.1 Usitatibacteraceae bacterium | reverse complement strand
ACATCGAGCGGCAGATGTACCATTCGCCGCGACTGCGTGCAGTGATCTGCATTTCGCAAATGGTGAAGCAGGATGTGCTGCGGCACTACGATATCGCACCCGAAAATTTGCACGTTATTTACGGGAGTATCGATACCGAAACATTTCACCCGCGCTTACGCGACCAACATCGGCTCACTTTGCGCAAACAACTCAACATTCCATCAGGCGCTGCCGTGGCGATTTACGTTGGTTCCGGTTTCGAACGAAAAGGCGTCAGGCAATTCCTCAAGTCAGTGGCAATGGTGCCGGGCCTCTATGCAATGGTGGTTGGCCGCGACAAGCACGTGGCGAAATACCAGGTGTTCGCTAATTCGCTGGGCATGAAGGATCGGGTACTTTTCACCGGTGGCCTCAGCGACGTGCGCCCATACTATGCGGCCAGCGATGTGTTTGTGATGCCAACCCTGTATGAGCCATTTGGCCTGGTATTCGGTGAAGCGATGGCGTGCGGGCTGCCGGTGGTCGCGAGCACCCAATCTGGCGCGGCAGACTGGATCGAACATGGCATCGATAGCTTCGTGGTGGACGCACTCGATACCGTTGCCATCACCGGATCCATTGAAGCAGCGCTGGCTGACCCGGCGATGGGAATGCGGGCGCGGGCAAAAGTATTGCCGTACACGCCGGCGGCGACCAGCGCCCGGTATGCAGCGCTATATCGGCAATTGTTGGCGTAGAGAACGTAAAATACCGAAGGGCAAAAATCGCGCAATTTAATAATCGGGCTGGAACATGGAAAAAGTACTGGTAACGGGTGGCGCGGGGTTTCTGGGCTCGCATTTGTGCGACCGCCTGATTGCCAGCGGTGCCGATGTGCTGTGTGTGGACAATTTTTTTACCGGCAGCAAGGCCAACATCGCGCACTTGCAAAATAATCCTTACTTCGAATTGATGCGCCATGACATCACCTTTCCGCTCTATGTCGAGGTGAATGCCATCTACAATCTCGCCTGCCCGGCCAGCCCGATTCACTATCAGCACGATCCGGTACAGACCACCAAGACCAGTGTGCACGGCGCGATCAATATGCTCGGTCTGGCCAAGCGCACGCGCGCGACGATTCTTCAGGCATCGACCTCGGAAGTGTATGGCGATCCTGAAATCCATCCGCAGACCGAAAGTTACTGGGGTCGCGTCAATCCGATCGGCCCGCGCAGTTGTTACGATGAAGGCAAGCGCTGTGCCGAGACCTTGTTCTTCGACTACCACCGCCAACATCAACTGCAAATCAAGGTAGTGCGCATTTTCAACACCTACGGCCCGCGCATGCATCCGAACGATGGTCGCGTGGTCAGCAATTTCATCGTGCAGGCTTTGCGCAATGACGACATCACCATTTATGGCAGCGGCGAGCAGACACGCAGTTTTTGTTACGTTGACGATTTGATCGAAGCGCTGTTACGGATGATGCAGACACCCGCCGATATTACCGGCCCGGTAAATGTTGGTAATCCGGTGGAAGTGACCATGCTGGAACTTGCTGAGCGCATCATTTCCCTGACCGGGTCGAAATCCAGACTTTGTTACAAGCCGCTACCGCAGGATGACCCCAAGCAACGTCAGCCCGACATTTCTTTCGCCAAAAGTGCGTTGAAATGGGAACCAAAGGTGTCGCTGGAAGACGGGCTCAAGGCGACCATCGACTATTTTCGGCGCTCGCTTTGAATTTTCCCCGGTCAGTTTTCGTCAGCCTGATCGCAGCCAATGGTCGTTAACTCGAAACAACTTTACGCCCGCCTGCTTGGCTATGTCCTGCCCTATCGTTGGGCCTTTGCCGGGAGCATTTTGGCGATGGCGATCGGCGGCGCGGCGGAGGCATCGTTTGCATGGTTCCTCAAAAACATGCTGGAGGAGTTGTTTGTTGATCGCACCGGACATGGCCCCGTCTGGGCCGCGCTGGGGATCATACTGATATTTTTCATCAGCGGTTTATCGCACTTTGTCGCAGGTTACGGCATGCAGTGGGTGGGTAACAAAATCATCCTCGATTTTCGCAATCAAATGTTTCAACGCCTGATCCGCCTGCCGTTTCCGTTCTTTCATCAAACCACCACCGGCACGCTCATGTCGAAGATTTCCAACGACGTGTACGGCTTGCAATTAGCAGCGACCACCGCGCTCAACAGCCTGGTGCGCGGCGGCGTCACGCTGGTGGTGCTGCTGGTGACGATGTTCATCATCAACTGGAAACTCACTCTCATTATTTTTGCCACCGTGCCAATTCTTGGCTGGATTATCAATGTCTTCGGCAAGCGCATCCGCAGCATCAGCCGCGATAGCCAGGCCTCGTGGGGCGAACTCAACGATGTACTTGAGGAATCAATTCGCAGCCAGAAAGTAATCAAGATTTTTGATGGGTCCGCGTTTGAAACCAGGCGCTTCAATACCGTGGCGAATCGCATCCGTCGCAACGCCATGCGTCACGCGGTGGCCGCGGCGGCTTCCACCCCTTTTACCCATTTAATCGTCTCGATCGCCATTGCGCTCGTCGTCTATCTTGCCGCCAGCCCACAATACGGTACCGGCATGGAGGTCGCCGGATTTGTCGCCTACATCGTCTCTGCCGGTGCCTTGGTGCCGCAGATCAAAGGCCTGTCCGGCGTGAGTGAGCAGATCCAGCGCGGCCTGGCCGCGGCCGAAAGTGTATTCGGCTTGATTGACGCAGAACCAGAGCAGGATCATGGCCGTATCGACATGGCACGCGCCGATGGGCGTCTGCGCTTTGAAGGCGTGAGCCTGCAATACGCCAATCAAACCAACCATGCGCTCGACGACGTATCTCTCGAGATTCGGCCTGGCGAAACCATTGCGCTGGTTGGGTCTTCCGGCGGCGGCAAGACCAGCCTTGTCAATCTGGTACCGCGTTTCTTTTTGCCAACATCCGGTCGCATTACGCTTGATGGCCATGCACTCGATGACATCAAGCTTGTCGATTTACGGCGCCAGATTGCGTTGGTGAGCCAGGATGTGGTGTTGTTTAACGACACGGTATCGGCAAACATCGCTTACGGCAAACAGGGCGATTCTTCTCAAATTGAAATTGAAGAGGCGGCTACGGCCGCACACTGCCTCGACTTTATCCGCGTATTGCCGAAAGGCTTCGACACCGTCATCGGAGAGAACGGCGCGTTGCTGTCTGGCGGTCAACGACAACGGCTGGCGATTGCGCGCGCGCTGATTAAAAACGCGCCGATTCTTTTGCTCGATGAGGCGACATCTGCCCTCGACAGTGAGTCCGAACGCCAGGTGCAGGCGGCTCTGCAGACTTTAATGCGCGGGCGCACTACCATCGTCGTCGCGCACCGGCTCTCGACGATTGAAAATGCCGATCGCATCGTGGTGATGGGCCACGGCAAAATACTGGAGATCGGCACGCACGCAGAGCTGTCCGGCAAGGGTGGTGTCTATGCCAGCCTGCATCGCCTGCAATTCGACAATGTCTGACGCGCCGGGATTGTCGTCACCTGTGCTTGCCGTTTCCATCGTGGTCTATTTTCCTGACGCTGTGTGGCTCAGGGCAACGCTGGAAACCTTGGTAACGGCGTTAGCACATGCGCGGCATGGCGGCGCCATAGATCGCGCCAGGATCTGCCTGGTCGACAATCAGGCAACTTCCTCTACGTCGCCGCACAGTGTGCAGTTGGACAATGCATGCAATAAATTGACATGGATTGAAGCAATCAACATCGCCGGGCATGGCAACATTGGCTATGGCCGCGCCAATAACCTCGCCATCGCGCGCTGTGCCGGCAGCGATTTTCATCTGGTACTCAATCCCGACGTGAAGATTGCCGAAGACGCCATCAGCAACGCGCTGCGCCATCTTCAACAGCACCCCGATTGTGCGATGGTTTCGCCGGTGGCAACGGCACCCGATGGACAGGCACTCTATCTGGTGAAACGATTTCCGGATTTGCTCACGCTCGCATTGCGCGGTTTCGCGCCTGAGTGGGTCAAGCGACGCTTTCGTACCAAACTCGATAGCTATGATCGCCGGGAGACGCCCTTTGACGCGGGCTTAAACGATGCGCAAATTGTCAGTGGCTGCTTCATGCTCATTCGCCGCACGGCATTGACGAACGTGGGGGGGTTTGATCCGGCATTTTTCCTCTACTTTGAGGACTTCGATCTCAGCTATCGCATCAGTAAAGTTTCTGTTATCGCACGCGTCCCCG
>JBKJVA010000353.1:0-2954 GCA_046589675.1 Usitatibacteraceae bacterium | reverse complement strand
GATCGCCTGCCGATGCGGCGCTGGCGGAAAGCCGCGTTCGGCCCCCGCCAAATCGAAGCCAATCACGCCCTGGTCGCGATAGCGGGCGGCCAGGCGTGCGCTCCTTGCGGTGATTTCAGGCGCATCGGTACGCATGGCGCAAACGATCAGCCCGCAGGGCAGGGCGCTTTTTTTCAGTCCGCGCAGCAGTGCTTCAACGACCGCCTCCCCGGATAAACCATACTCCTCCAGCAACAATGGCGCGATGCGGAATTCCGCCAGCACGCAGCCATCTACAAGCGCATCTTCGGCGGCTTCGAACGCGACGCGTTCACAGGCCGCCTCCGAAGCCATCGCCGCGACGGTTAGGCCGAAGCCGGTAAGGTAGCGTTCAAGACTTCCGGAGTTGGAGTTCGCAAGCAGCCACGCAGCGAGATCGTCCGCCGTGGACGCGGGCATTTCGACGTTGCGTATTTGGCAAAGCTCAAACAGTGTTTGTGGGCGCAGGCCCCCGTCCAAGTGCTCGTGGAGTAACACTTTTGGCAGGGACGTCCACTGCGCTTCGTTTAGAGTCGGAGAGGGCATGTTGGATTTTCTAAAATTGGATTTGTCGAAGTGCAACCGCTCTGTCTAACTTAGATGCGAGAATTAGCGAGAGGCAAAGTCCTTCGGTTTATCGAGAATATTACGGCGGTGAAGGCGAGGTTATTGAACGAACAATGATACAAGCGTTTAGACCGCCTATTCATGCGGCCCTCCGGGCAAAACGTTATGACAGCCGCACCACTGCTTGAGTTCGTCAACGGCTTACCCTAAGCGCTATTGCGCGTCGACCCAGACATCAGCATCGCATTGATTGTCAACTCGTCATACCCCAGTTCCCGCAGGATTTCGCTACTGTGTTCGCCCAACCGAGGTGCCAGCCGTCGAATCGACAGTGGCGTCTCACTCCATTCCCCGACCGGAGCGGTGGTGCGCACGGTGCCTTCGGTGGGATGTTCGTATAGTGGAAAAAACCCCGACTCGTTGAGATGCGGATCGTTAATCAATGAATCCATCGTATGCATCGGCGTATTCGGGATATCGGCTTTTTCCAACAGCGCCTGCCATTCGGCGGTGGTGCGCGTAATCATGATATCGGCGACAAATTGGTACACGTCGCGGATGTTGGCCGCGCGCGAGGTGTGGTCACAAAAACGCGGATCGTCTTTGAGTTCGTTACGATCGATAGCTTCGAAAAAATTGCCCCAGTGTTTGTCGTTATAGATCAACACGCAGAGATAGCCATCGCGGGTGCCGTAGGGGCGGCGGTGCGGTGCAATCAGGCGCGCGTAACCGGCATCGCCGATTGGCGGCTCAAAGGTCTTCCCGCCCATATGGTCGCCCAGTACGAATTGCGACAGGCTCTCGAACATGGTCACATCCACCGCTTGGCCCTGACCGGTGCGCTGAGCGTGGAACAGGGCACCGACCATGGCAATCACCGTCTGCAAACCCACGCTGCGATCACCGAGCGTCACTGGTGCGTAGCGCGGCACATCACTACCTTGTTCCAGCGTTAGTGAAGGCACGCCTGCGGCACCTTGAATCAGATCATCGTAGGCAGGTTTTCCGGCATAGCTGCCGTGTTCAGAAAATCCGTATGCGCCTACATAAACCAGCGTCGGATTGATCGCTTTGACGGCCTCGTAAGACAGGCCCAGGCGCGCCATCGCCTGTGGCCGCACGTTGTAGATTAGCGCGTCTGATTGCGCGATGAGCCGCTTGATCGCTGCGAGTCCGTCGGGCTTTTTCAGGTCCAGCACCAGTGAACGCTTGTTACGGTTGAGGTGCATGTGAATATGGCCCATGCCCGGATTTTTCATCGGTCCTACCCAGCGCATGTTGTCGCCAGCGGGCGGTTCCACCTTGATAATTTCCGCCCCCATGTCGCCAAGAATTTGCGTGGCGAACGGACCCATCACCACGCTGGTGAGATCGATAATTTTGATGCCCGCGAGCGGGCCATTGTTTTCGGCAGAGAGTGTGGTCATTTAGGTTTTTATCGATGCAAAGCGAAAATTGTTTGGTTGATGGCATGGTGACTGGTCTGCCAGCCTTCGCAGGCTAAATTGTTGGGATCCGCAAATATTTTGTCAGCGCGAACACCATTGCCGGACAATCGCACATAATTGACCACCACGCACATTTATGGAGATTCAAATGCAACGCCACCACAGCCTCCTCGCCTCGATTATCGCCGCAAGTGTGCTACTCGTCAGCACCGCCCAAGCTCAGCAAAACTTCGACAAAGTCGAAATCAAAACCGAAAAACTTTCGCCGACCACTTACGTCCTGTTCGGCGCGGGTGGAAACATTGGCGTGTCGGTCGGTGAGGACGCGCTGTTTATCATCGATGACCAATACGCGCCGGTGAGCGCCAGGATTGTCGCGGCACTCAAACAAATCAGCGACAAACCGATTAAATTTGTGCTCAACACGCACTGGCACGGTGACCACACTGGCGGCAACGAAAATATGGGCAAGGCCGGCGCGCTGATTGTGGCACACGATAATGTCCGGAAACGCATGTCTACCGAGCAGTTCATAGCGCTATTCAAATCGAAGGTGCCGCCATCGCCAAAGGTGGCACTGCCGGTAGTGACATTTTCGACCGATGTTACCTTCCATATCAACGGCGACGAAGTCTATGGCTTTCACGTGCCAAAGGCACATACCGACGGTGACACCATCGTCCAGTTCAAGAAGAGCAATGTAATTCACATGGGCGATATATTTTTCAACGGCTGGTATCCGTTCATCGATGTCTCCAGCGGCGGCAGCCCCGAAGGTGTGATTGCGGCGGCGGATCGTGTACTGGCAATGTCTGACGACAATACGAAGATAATTCCGGGCCATGGTCCGGTCTCCGGCAAAGCCGATCTGAAAAATTATCGCGACATGCTTTCAACCGTCACCGGGCGCATCAAGGCGCT
>JBKJVA010000159.1:0-2737 GCA_046589675.1 Usitatibacteraceae bacterium | reverse complement strand
GAGGCGTGCCGGAAGACCGTTTGGAGGAATTCATGCAGGACTATCTCGTTTGGACCACCATAGGCTTTGCGCTCGTCATCATCGAGTTGATGACAGGAACGTTTTATTTACTCGTGATCGGCGTGGGCGCGCTGGCTGCCGCGCTGGCCGCGTGGCTTGGCGTACCGTTTTTCGGGCAAGTTGCTACTGCGGGCCTGGTTGCCGGTATTGGCACCTGGTGGGTTCACCATTGGCATGCCGGCCATCGCACCGATGGCGACCAGGGCAATGCAATCGATACCGGTCAGGCGGTGACGGTGGCAAGCTGGGTCAATCAGGCGGAGGGGACGCTGCGCGTCAAGTATCGTGGTACCGACTGGGACGCGCGCATCAAACCCGGCGATATAGCGGCTGGCGCCGTTGGCGTCGGCGGTACATTGCATATTCTTGCGCAGGACGGGCAATGCTGGGTGGTGGGTAGTCAGCGGCCGACTGCCTGATGTTGTCGAGGCTCATCAACGGGTTAGTTACCGGCCTGATTGCGTGGTCGGTGACCCAGTCGAAGTGGATCGCGCTGGTGGTGTTCGGCGTGACGGCGGGCTTGAGCAGTAACAAGTTCAAATGGATTGAAGAGATCACGAAAACAATCAAAGCCGAAGTCGACAAAGCCAGGAATGCATCGACAGGGGCGACGAATTCGACGAACACGACGACCACGACGACCACGGCGAATCAACAATCGACGCCAACTATGCAGTCTGCGGCAGCAAGAATGGCTGCGAAACTAGCGACAAATTTATCCCCAAAACACGCTGTGCCTGAGATGCTCGAGAGTCAGAATGAGGCGGTCGGACACGCCCGCACCGATAAGACGATGAAATTAACCATTCCCGCTGTAATTGCAACAGTCGTAGAACAACCTCGTAAGGAGATTTCCATGTTTGTAAAATTGATCATCGCTGTCATTATCGGTGGTGCAGCAGGCTTCATGACACAAAATCCTGGCGTTGCCATCGGCGTTTTTGTAGGCGCGTTCTTTGTTGCTTTAATCATCGAAGGCATGAAAATTGTGCCCCAACAAAGTGCCTGGGTCGTCGAGCGACTCGGCAAATTTCATACGGTGCTGCAGCCAGGCTTTAACTGGATCACGCCGTTCATTGATCGCGTGGCCTACCGCCATTCGCTCAAAGAGGTACCACTCGATATCGCCGAGCAAGTCTGTATCACCAAGGACAACACCCAGCTCGCGGTAGACGGCATCATTTATTTTCAGGTGATGGACGCGAAACTCGCCAGCTATGGTTCATCTGACTACGAGCTCGCGATCTCACAACTCGCGCAGACGGCGCTACGTTCCGAAATCGGCAAGATGGAATTGGACAAAACTTTCGAAAGCCGCGACGAAATAAATCGGCAGATCGTCTCGGTGCTCGACGAGGCCGGTCGCACCTGGGGCATTAAAGTGCTGCGCTACGAATTAAAGAGCCTCACGCCGCCCGAATCAATACTCCGAGCCATGCAGGCGCAGATTACCGCTGAGCGGGAAAAGCGTGCGGTGATCGCCAAGTCGGAGGGTGTGCGCCAGGAGGAAATCAACATCGCCGACGGTCAGCGCCAGGCGGCGATTCTGGCCTCCGAGGGGCAAAAGCAGGCTGCTATCAACATGGCGCAGGGTGAAGCGTTGGCACTGATCACCGTGGCCGAGGCGACTGCCAGCGCGGTACGCCAGGTCGCAGGTGCACTCGAGGCACCAGGCGGAATGCTGGCGGCCAACCTGAAGGTGGCAGAGAAATATATCGAGCAGTTCGGCAATCTGGCTAAGGCGGGCAATACGCTGATACTCCCGGCAAACCTTGCTGACGCGGGCGGATTCGTGGCGGCGGCGATGACCGTGCTGGATAAGGCGAAGCTGGGGCAGGGGCTGAAGTAAGGTCTTTTACTGGCGCGCTTTCTGGAGCATTTGTAGGCTGGAAGGCGCGCCAATTGGCGATCTACGTTTGTTGTATCCCGCCCGAAGTTGATGCAAAGATGCTAAAATGATGCATCAACATCAATTGGGTAAATATCATGCGCACCACTCTCAGCATCGACGACGATGTACTCAACGCTGCCAAACATGAGGCGCTGCGACGCAATGCCACTTTGAGCGAAGTGGCCACAGACCTGATCCGTGCGGGATTGCGTTCTCGCGCTGATACGCCTATCAAAACAGCGGCCACCATTGGCCGTTTCGCCATTCTCCCGCCGCGTGACGAAATCATTACGCCAGAGCATGTCCGCAAACTGATGGAGCAGGAAGGCATCTAGTAGCCCATGCGCTATCTGCTGGACGTAAATCTCTGGATTGCATTGCTCGACGATGCACACACGCATTCGGCGCGCGCCAATGCCTTCATCGAGAAACGCGGTATCAAGATCGCGACTTGCCCGCTGGTGGAGAATGGCGTGATTCGCGTACTCAATTTGCCGGGCTACGGATTGCGCGGAGCCATTGGCATTGATCAGGTTCGAACGCAACTAAAGCGTGCGACAACTCTGCTCGATCACGAATTTTGGCCAGATGATGTTTCCGTACTCGACGACACTCGTATCGACTTCAGCAAAGTCCTCGGCCACAATCAGATTACTGATGTCTACCTTCTGGCGCTGGCCGTTGCCCATCGCGGGGCACTCGTTACGTTTGATCAGCGCATCGCCTTGGCGGCGGCGAAGGGCGCGGCTGACAAACATCTTATTGTTCTGCGGTGATTGGGATCGA
>JBKJVA010000334.1:0-8287 GCA_046589675.1 Usitatibacteraceae bacterium | reverse complement strand
ACACGCACAAATTCTTCAATGCGGTTGATGAGGATGACGCGATTCTGTTTGGCCAGCGCCAATGCGTTCTCGATACCGGCATCGCCCGCGCCGACGACGATGATGGTCTCGTCTTCGTATTCTGCGGGATCATCGAGCTGATATTGCACAGTGGGTAAATCCTCGCCGGGGACACCGAGTTTTCGCAGATTGCCCTGCAGGCCGATCGACAATACGATGTGTTTGGCGCGCACCTCGGCACCGTCAGCCAGCACAATATTGAAATCTCCTTTCGCACCCTTGATGGCAGCGACCTGTGCACCGTAGCGGAGGTTGACCGCGTGCTTCTTGAGCTGCGAATCCCAGATACCAAGAATGTTTTCGCGGGTACCTTCGGCGAAATCGAGCGGGCTGCGCAGCGGCAGGATGCCGGGCTCGGCCATCACATGCTTACCCTTCTGGTACTTGTAGATGGTATCGGCGAAATGATCCTTTTGCGCTTCAAGCAACACGTGCGACAGCTTTAATTCTGCGGCGTGTCCGGCGGCCGATATGCCCGCCGGTCCGGAACCAATAATGGCAATATCGAATTGGTCACTCATGGCTTTGCTCCTGCGGGTGCTGTCGCGATGGTTGCTGACACGGTGCCGACCCTGGTGGCGGCGACCGTGCCGGTATGGGTGCGTAAATCCTTGAGCAAGGCCTCAAATTCGCGCGGCTTGTACTGTTCGTCCTTTGCCAGCGACGCGGTGAGTTTTTTCAGGCTGGCGTTGAATTTTTGCGGCGCCTGCATCGCGCCCTGCTTGGCCAGATAAGCCCCGACGCTGCCGATGGCCAGCGTCGCCTGCTCGGCGGCCGCGTAATCGCTATAGCTGCCCTGGATGCCGTCTTCGATCAGTCTTGACAGCACCGCCGCCATGGTCTGGTTTGAAAACGTCTTTCCTGACATGACCGGTACGGTTTCGTCGGCGAGTTTTTTGAGTGCCGCCGCCTCGACAAATGCGTCGCCATCGCCAGCAATCGCGCGGTGCAGTTTTTGTGTCTGTGTCGTGACGCGGTCGCCAAGTTGCGGGTCGATCGCACGGGTGATCGCGCGCAACATCAGCATATTGGAATCATTGAGCCGCACCAACCCGGGCGAAATGCTTGGGCCAAATGCCGTTTTCGGTTTCCAACGATTGTCCGACATTGGATGATGACAGGCGTGGCAATCAAACAGCACCAGTTCCGGGAACACGCCGTCGCGTCCGCGCTTCGGGTCGGCGAGGATTGTCATGGTTTCGGAGACGGCAAGGGCCTGCCCGATCGCCCAGGTCTTGGCGCCATCCCAGACTTTTTTTCGTTCGCCGTAGTCTTTGTCGACGACAAAATGCTTCGGTGCAATTTCGGTGAACGTGTCGAGCTCAAAACTCATGCGTGGATGCCCCGCACCCATGATCCGATGGGTGACCAGCTTGTCCTTATTGCCGTAATGGCAGGACATGCACAGCTTGGCGCGGGCGACAGCATCCGAGGTGGGATACATGCCGTCTTCGATGTTCTTGGTGTGCTGGGCGGCGGCGGCCGAGGCGGTTGAAACGAGCGTCTCGACGTGCGTCCTGATCCATTTTTCGGCGGGTCCGTGACAACCCTCACAGGTGATGCCATCGGCAACTTTGAAGCGCTCACCGCGAAGGCTCTCGGGTACGACGTGTGCATGACAATCGAGGCAAATTTTGGCTTCGTGGGCCGGCTGTTTAAGGCCCAGATTCCGGGCGATGCGTTTGGAACGATCGTTAAGCAACACGTTGTAGGCGCGCGCATGCTTATCGGTACGCGACCAGGTCAGATACTCGTTCTGTAATACGTTCGAATCTTTCCACAACTGCACCGAGCCATGACACAAGCTCGAGGCACAGGTAACCGTGCCCAGCGTTTGATGAGGTGACTGATACGGCAGTGGCTGGGCACCGAGGTGCAGCGCCACCAGCGGCGCACACAGCAAGACGCCGCCAGTCACCGCTCGCAACGCCGCTCGCAGAGTAGTAATCCACATCGTCGATCGTTTCATTTCTTTGCCCCTGAAAGTCTGCTGTCGACAAATCCAGCCCGATCAATTTCATCTTTCACCGCCCAAAGTGTACCGTTGGGATTTCGATAGAACCGCGCCATTTCGTCGCCGGTAAAGGGTCGCGATCCGATACGGCCGAAAACCGCGATTTGCCCACCCGTCTCATCCACACCGCGGTCACGATCCAGCCCCTTGGCAACCGCCAGTGCGGCTGAAACAGTTTTGCGCCACGCGATCAATTGCGGCTTGGGCTCGGGAGAAAATCCGTAAAATTTTGGCTGCGAATCCGGTGACGTCAACTGGATAACTTTCAATCCATTGACGCCATCGGCCACGTACGCAAACAAGGATGCGTTGGTCGAGCCGACGACGACATCATTAGCGTCGTTGAGCTTGCCCTCGGCGGTAAAGCGTGTCAGCTCTTTGGGTGCATGCGGTTTTTCGATATCGATGATGATCAGACCATCTTTACCAGCGGCCACGTAGGCATAGGTTCGCGCCAGATAGATTCCCCGTGCATTCGCCAATGCCACATTTGCGGTGCCGACCAGTGCAGGTTTGTCCGGAGTGGTGATATCAATGGTCTGCATGCCCTCGGCGGTCGTGACGAAGAGGTAGCGAAATTGCAGCGCGGAAGCGCGCATATCACGCAGCGGCAGGGTGGCGGTGACGGTTGGCTTTAATGGATCGTTCAGATTCACAATCACCAGGCCCGCGTCCGTCGCAATATAGGCATAGTAGCCGCCCATGCTGATATGCCGTGCACCTTTGAGTACACCACCGTCGTTCCAGGTGATGGCGCGTTTGAGGAAATTATTACGCGGCTCACCGTCCGCGAACGTATTCACGTCGGTAACGATGAGACCTTCTTCGGCATCGACGATAAAGGCGTAGTTGTAAATCGGATGGAATGGCTGCTCTTCGTTGGTCACGCGCATCAGCTCGCCCTTGTTGCGTTCCGGGGCAATGGCCTGATTGGTGGGCAGGGCCATACAGGTGGCGTTCTTGCTGGCAATGTGGGCGTCGTGACCAAGCGGTGAAAATGGTGCCGAAATAATTCGCTGGGAAATTCCCTTGTTGGCGATATTGGCAACGTCGTATACGCGAAAGCCACCGGCACCCTCGGCGACGAACAGGTATTCGCCGCGCAGCATCAGACAGCGCGCTGCACCACGGGTGGTGTGGTTGTGTGTTTCGGGCAGTTGTTGCCCGCGCTTCTGGTGATCGGCGAACCAGTCCGGATAGGCATACTTCTGCAAATAGCTGCCAATCACCGCCTGCGGCTCATCCCACTCCGTGACCTTGACCGCCTCGACGTTTTTAGCCGATCCCACCCACGCATTGAAGCCTACAAAATTGACGAAATTGGTTCCCTGCAATAACAACTGCGCCATGATGGCGTTGTTGTCGTTGGCCTGACTCAAGTGGCAGTCGGTACAGGTTTTGGTTTCGGTTTTACGTTCGGTATGCGGGTAGTGTGGCGCAAATGCCTGCGATGAAAACCCGCTCGACGCTATCGGCGGCTGCTGGATATAAATGCGTTCGCGATTGGAGTTGGTTGAGCTGAGCAGCAACGCGGAACTGGAACGGATCGGTGCGATGCGCCCACCCTTCACCGGGCCGTGTTTGCCGAGCTGGAACATGTCGTCGCGTGCGACTTGCGGATTGTAGGTGGCGTAGTTGCGCGTCTCGCCGCCTTCATAGTGCAGGCGCTCGGTTTTCCAGTTGGCCTGGATCGGCAGGTGGCAGCCGGCACAAGAAGTAGTCCACGACAGATGACAGCTATAGCAGGTCATTTTTTCGTTGGCGTGCGCGTAGTCGGTCTTGCCATTTGCATCCGGCGGACCCCACTTGCCATCGCGACCGTCCTGGCCGGCGTGCATCAGCTTGGCGCGTGCGGCTTTTTCGTTGTAGTTGGCGTGGCCCGGCGTGACGCTGTCTTTCACCAGACTCATCTGCCATTCAAGCTTCGGATCCAGCGCGGAGCGTTGAAACAGCTTGCCTTCCTTCCACTCAAACCGTTTGCGCCCGTCCTGCGTACGCAGCGTCAACAGATCGCGACCGCCCGGCTTGGCGGCAGGACCGCTGGTTTGCAAGGTCGGATATTTATTGGCGGTGCCGTGGCAATCGGCGCAGTCGATTTCGACGGCTGCTGCGACTTCGCCGTAAATGTGCCCGTTGCCATGCGCATCCTGCGAGAAGTGACAGTCGACGCAATGCATACCGATGTCCAGATGAATCGACGTCAGGTGTACCGCTTTCTGGAATTTCTTCGGATCCTTGTCATCAACCGGTTGGTTTTCCTTGTCCAGCAACGTGCCTTTACGGTCGCGCTTGAAGATATAGCGGAAATTCCAGCCGTGGCCGTGATAGTCGGCGAACTGCGTGTCTTTCAGGGTGGGGTTGAGTTCGGATACTTTCTTCGAGAATTCGGGGTCACCCCACAGGCCGCGAATCGAGGCCTCTTCGGGATTGCGATCGAGAATCTTGCGCGCCTCGGCATCGGTCGGATACTTCTGTTTCTTTGGCCACATGGAGGGCGCGTCGGCCTCGTAATCCCACATGGTGGCGCCATAGAAGCTATTGACGAACACATTGGGCTGGTGCATGTGGCACACCATGCACTGCGAGGAGGGGATGGCGCGGGTGAATTCGTGCTTGAGCGGATGCCCCGACTTATCTTTCGGTATGGTCGGGTCGACGCTCTGCGATTTTCCTTCGTGACCGAATTTGGCGTAGGGGCCTGAGCGGGTCGGGTCGCGGTCGTTGGCGTAAACGGTATGGCAGGCGGTGCAGCCTGACGACCGGTAATCGCCCGGCTGCTCATTGGTACCGAGGAACCAGAGATGCGGATCGTTCAGCCGGGTCTTGGTGATGTTGATGACCGGAACAGCGATGCGCTGCCCGGTGCCGGGTCCGCGGTTTGATTGCTTGATATCGGGGCGCCCTGGTTCATCGAGTTTTTGCAACGCGCCACTGCTGTTGGGTACGCCAACTTCCGGGAAGCCACTACTGATGACACGGCCACCACGCTCAAATACCCGAAAAATATCGCCCGGCGGAATGGTCTCCCACGCGGGCAGCGGCGCCAGCGAGGGGAGGATGCCCATTTTGGTCATGTGCTCATTAACCGGCACCGGATTTTTAAGCGCAGCACCGATGCTGTCTGCGGTGTATGCCTCGCCCAGGATGTAGCGCTTATAAGGAAGGATGCCGTTGTTGTACGACGCACCACCCCACAGCATGGCGCTGGTCGACATCAAACTTCTTTCGACTTGCTGCACAGTTTCCAGATGGCAGGCACCACAGGCATCGCGCGCTACGCGCAGGTCACCCGGATTGATAAAGCGGATAAATTCTTTCGATTCCTTATTCAGCTTCGCGTAGGAGCCTTTCGGATTGGCCGAATTTGGGCTGTTCCAGACTTTCGGGAAACGGGGGCTGATGTGCGCACGATGCATCGCCATGACGTAGAGCGCGTCGTCTTTGCCTTTGTATTCCGCGCCGTTGGGTCGCTGTACGGCGACATCACCGCCGTGACAATCAGTGCAGCCGAGTACCACGCCGGGATTGGCGTGCATGGTGTGGCGGTCGGTACCGGTATGACAACTGGTGCACCCCGCCGATTTTTTGTCGGCGTCCTTCACCGTTTGGCGCTCGGGCGCAGGCGGATGACTGCTGTATTTGATGTCCTGCGCCTTTTCGGTGGCGGCAATCACGAAACCGGCGGTGCCAATTACCGCGCAAATTAATGACAAACTCAAGCACTGGCGCGCGCCTTGGAGCAAAATGCCGCCAACTGCCTCGCGGATGCTAGAGATTATCTTTTTTATGTGTGGGGTCATATCAGTATGTCACCAGCAAATTCATCAGGACCGAGTACTGCGGGCCGCGTTTACCTTCTTCATAAAGCTGTTTCAATCCCTTGCCCGGCAGCAGCGCCGCCGCCGACGCGTTAAACACGACGTTCTGCGACATGAACGGGCGGTACTGGACACCCACGGATACATCAACGCCAAGGTCCCGCGACGGCGGTGCCTGATTGCGCAACACGCCAAGTACCGCCGTATTCATGAAATTCAACTTCGAAATATTGCCGAGCACGCGAACCTGCGGCGTGAGATCGGCATCGGCACCCACACCGAACAGCGCTAAACCGGGATTAACGAAATTAGACTGCCCTTGATCCTTGGACGAGCGCAGCGATGGCAGCACCCCATTGCGTCCCGACAACGCGATGCCGCCGCCGCCGATCAGCGGAACGGCCTGACGAATAAAGAAACTGGTATCCGCACCGGCAAACTGTGGATTCTCGAGGATGGCGTCAAAACCGGTGGCCTTGCCGTCAAACGGGTTCTTGTCGCCACTGGCCACCAGCGCGTTGGCGCGCACCCGCAACCACGAATAATCGCGCGACAATTCGGCCGCCGCAAACCCTGCGCGGATTTTTTGCTTTTGTTGCGCTATCGGATGGCGGTCATCGGTGCCGAGGGCGGCGTAAAACGAGGTGGTCAGGTTCCAGACACCAAAGTGCCCGTCACCGTTTAATCCAAGGTAGGTCACCCGATAATTGTGAGGGCGCACATCCCCGACCACTGCCGGGCGCACCAGGAAACCGTTGTTGTCGTAATAGTCACGGCCGGATTCGCGATTGATATTGTGGATGATAGTCGCCTGTGTGGTATGACCGAGGACCGGAAAATCCTGTTTGTACACGTTGGCCACCAACAGGTGATCGCGTCGCGGCATCTGTCTGATGTCGTTCAGGCCGCTGTTGGTGTCTTTTTCAAGCCGGCGGAAGTAGGCCAGGTTGTATTGCCACTGATTGTTGTCGCGGATACCGAAAATACGCACACCGACCGGCACGTCCTGAAACAGGAACCCGCGAAAGTCGGAAATAAACGGCTGGATGCCGACGCGTACCGAGTCGAAGTCGAAGCGGTCCGAGACATTGCGCAAGTGCACGTCAAAGAACGCCTCCTGAATGCCAAGATGTGAATCGGTGCGTTTTTTTCCTTCGCGCGGGTCGATGCGCAAGCCGCGAACTTCGCCGATGAGGGCCTGATTAACCTGAATGGCGGGTACGAAGCGGAATTCATAATCTGGCGGCTTGAAGGTGGTGTTGCCCTTGAGGACGCCGACCGACAGGATCAATGTTTCGACCAGCACCGTCTGCCGCGCGCGTCCGAACTGATCGTTCGCGCCAGGCCGCAATGACGATTGCGCACCGGGGGGCGTGGGTAACCGGCGCGTCTCGATCAGCGTATCGGAGATCGCCGAGAGAGACAAAAACCAGTCTGGCCCCCACGTTGCAAACGGCTCGAACGGTTTGTCGCCCTTGTAGACATTGTGGTTGTACGGGTCGTACCAGGGGAATTTGAAGCCGAGGCTATCCATGATGCGCCAGCGATCCGGTACCGAGACGGATTCACGCAGCATCAGTGGTGTCGGGGGCGGCACCTGCCTGGGATCAATGGGCGGCAATGCGTATTTGAGCGGTGCACCTTGCGGACGCTGCCGCTCGATGATGTCATCGTTTTCGACCGCCTTTTCAGCCTCGGTGAGAGGCAAGGTCTGCGCAAAATTGCTCGCGTTTGTTACGCCCAGTATCGCCACCACCATTAATTTTAATAACGGCCGGTTTAAGGTGAAGGTGCCCATCGGGGTCGGCGAGGCACGATTCATAGACCCTCGCAGACGTTTTGCTCGGTTGAGTCATTGAACGGTGCCTGCGGACAATTCACATAGCGAAGCCGCGTACCTTCGCCGCGGGGACTTAGCATATCCGCACGGATATTTTTCGGTGCGTTGCCAACGCCATTGCCAAGGACTTTGCCGGCATTGGCCAGACCTAGAAAAGACACCATATCGTCCTGATCAATGCCGTCGCCGGAGATGCCGATTGCGCCGATCAGTTGGGCATTTCGATAGATGGGAAAAGCGCCAGGGAAAATCTGGATGCCATTCTTGGCGCGCGCGAGACCGGTACAGCCAACCGCTGGGGAACCGGTGGCAGAGGCAATAATCGCGTTGTAATTCAAATCGAGTTGCAAGCCGAGATGAAACGGGCTCCAGTTATTGTATGGCGTGCTGAAGGGGCCGGGCTCGGTGCCACTGATGCCGTCCGGAAAAAACGGGCGAGAGAGATTGCCCACCGCGCGGTTGGAAAAAGCGATGCCGTTGGCAAACATGGTGGGATCACCAAAAAACTGGCGGGTCGTGGCCATATAGGCGGCAAAGGTCCGATACGGCGCGACC
>JBKJVA010000120.1:0-5976 GCA_046589675.1 Usitatibacteraceae bacterium | reverse complement strand
TCATTCCTTCGTCTTCTGCTTCATCAACTGCTGCTGCTCTCGCTTCCAGTCTTTCTCTTTTTCTGCATCGCGCTTGTCGTGTTGCTTTTTGCCTTTTGCCAAGCCGATCTCGAGCTTGATGCGGCCGCCTTTGTAATGCAGATTCAACGGCACCAACGTATAGCCGCGCTGTTCGACACGGCCGATCAGCTTTTTGATTTCCTCTTCGTGCAAAAGCAATTTGCGGGTACGAACCGGATCTGGGTTGACGTGGGTTGACGCCTCGGGCAGTGCGGAGATATGTGCGCCGATCAGATAAAACGCGCCCTGCTTCAGGATCACGTAACCTTCCTTGATCTGTGCGCGGTTGGCGCGGATCGCTTTAACTTCCCAACCTTCAAGCACCAGCCCGGCTTCATACCGTTCTTCGATGAAATAGTCGAAAAACGCTTTTTTGTTTTCAGCAATACTCATGTAACGATTTTATCGCAGTCGCTGCCATCTGCTGACAGTCGGATAAAATTCCACTTCGATATCCCATCACCCACCATGCCGCTCGTTCAAAAATCTGCCCTGGTTCCCCATTCCGCCGCTGAAATGTTTGCGCTCGTGGACAACGTCGAGCGCTATCCTGAATTTTTGCCTTGGTGTGGCGGCGTAAGGGTGGTGGTGCGGGATGCGATAACAACTCTTGCAACCATTGAAATAAATTACCTTGGTATTCGACAATCCTTCACCACCAAAAATACCAAGCAGGGCACCGAGAGTATGCAGATTCAACTGGAGGAGGGGCCATTCCAGGAGCTTGAAGGCGAGTGGCAATTCATTGCCCTGGGGGAGGCCGGGTGCAAGGTCGCTTTGCGGCTCGATTACTCGTTCGCCAATGCGGTCCTCGAAACCGCGGTGGGCCCCGTGTTTGGGGTGATCGCAAACACCATGATCGAGCGTTTCGTCGTACGAGCGGAAACTTTGTATGGCGGTGCATGAGCAATATTCGAATTCTGATCGCATTTGCAACGCGCCAACGCCAGCAAGAGATTTCCGTTGAGGTCCCTGGCGGTTTAACGTTGCAACAGGCGGTCGCGCTGCTGGCAAGTGAAATTGCCGGGTTGCTTAATGGGGATCAGGGCGAGGCCACCGGTGTTTGGGGAAAAATTCGACCACCGCACTATGTGTTGCGCGAAGGTGACCGGATTGAAATTTATCGACCGTTGAAAGCCGATCCGAAGCAGGCGCGGCGAGCGCGGGTGGGCCAAAAGAACAAAAGCGGATAAATCGTCACTTCTGCCATGACGAGCGTTGGCGCGAATTTCCTAGGCCAAAATAAACAATCCTGGTTAGTCCTTGCAGAACTCAGCAATGGATTTGCGGGCTTTTGTGGTTTCTGCCAGTCGCGCCTCGTCACTCAAAAATTCCTTGGCTCCTGCCTCTGTCGTTCGCGTTAACGGGCGGCCGGTTTCCAGTTCCCGAAAAATCGCCCGTGCGTCACGGCAGTTGGATGCACTGATTTCAGCGTTTTTCTGCTCCAGTTCGCTCTTCTTGATTTTCTCGGCAGCGTCGGCCTTGAGTTTGTCGGCGTCCTTGGCGCGCGCCTGCGCTGTTTTGGCCGGGGCGGGCTTGATAGGGGACGTCGACGCCGCGGCCGGCGAAGTATCGACCTTCTTGGCCTCAACCTTGGTCGCGCTTGCCGGTGGTGGCGTATCGGTGTATTGAACTTTGCCGTCCTTATCGACCCATTTGTAAACCTGTGCCGCGACTGTCGCGGTGGCGAGCAAAATCGCGACGGCGATGAACAGTTGGACGGGTGATTTCATTGCGTTCTCCTCACTACATTTACATGCAACTTGGCTTTGACCAGCATAGTCAGTTACTACCAATCCACCGGTGGTTTGGACAACTGCGCGATCGATAAATTACACAAGGCAATCGTCTCGCGCGCATGCCGGAGTGTGGCAGCGCTATCAAACGCTTTCGCCGCCGCACGTGCACGCGCCAGTTCCTCGACCGCAGCGGTCCAGAGGGCGCGTTTAATGCGGGCTTCGTTCACGCTAAGCTCGGCAACCTTCAACGCGGCATCCGCCTCTTCGTTGACCATAGTCGGCTGTGGTACCGGCGTGACAGGAATGATGGCGACGGGGATTT
The DNA here is from genome assembly GCA_046589675.1 of Usitatibacteraceae bacterium. GTDB lineage: Bacteria > Pseudomonadota > Gammaproteobacteria > Burkholderiales > Usitatibacteraceae > UKL13-2. The sequence continues at coordinate 3,855 of JBKJVA010000120.1, read as the reverse complement.
GTTGCTTGGGTGCTTCTGATACCGCACACGCGTTTAACAAAGCTGCCACCAGGGCACCAATAAATACGCACCCACCCACGCCTGGAACTGGTGCGCTCTGCGCTGCGAATTTGCTTCGAAATAGTTTTGTCGTCAACGGGTTAGCCTGAAAACTTCGACCTATTTCGTTAAGGTAGCCGTAAATAGCTCATGCGTCAACCAAAAACGCGGATGTAGCCGCGGCTTCCCGACGGAATGGCGTCGCGTATAATGCCGTATTTGTCGGAGTCAGAAACGTGAAACTCGTTAAAAAAGCCCTGACGTTTGATGATGTTCTGCTCGTGCCGGCGCACAGCCAGGTTCACCCGCGTGATGTGTCGCTCGCCACGCAACTCACCAAATCCATTCGGCTGAATCTGCCGCTTATTTCCGCGGCCATGGATACCGTCACCGAATCGCGTCTCGCCATTGCACTGGCGCAGGAGGGCGGCATCGGCATCGTCCACAAGAATTTATCGATCAAAGCGCAAGCGATCGAAGTCTCGAAAGTAAAACGCTTCGAGAGCGGCGTGGTGAAAGACCCGCTGGTAGTGCCGCCAACCATGCTGGTGCGGGACGTGATCCAGCTCCAGCGCCAGCATGGTATTTCAGGCTTGCCGGTGGTTGAGGCGGGAAAAATTGTCGGCATCGTCACCAATCGCGATATTCGTTTTGAGACCAATCTCGATCAACCAATCAGCAACATCATGACGCCGCGCGACCGGCTCGTGACGGTGAAGGAGGGCGCGACACTCGACCAGGCCCAGGCGCTGATACACAAACACCGGCTCGAACGACTGCTGGTCGTGAATGACACATTCGAGCTGGCCGGTTTGATTACGGTTAAAGATATTCAGAAAGCCAAGGACCATCCTGATGCATGCAAGGACGATCTCGGCCGGCTACGCGTCGGCGCGGGCATTGGCATTGGTGGGGACAATCTGGAACGTGCAAGTGCGTTGATCGAAGCCGGTGTGGATTGCCTGGTGGTGGATAGCTCACACGGCCACGCGCAGGGGGTTCTCGACATGGTAAGGGCGGTGAAGGTGAAATACCCGAACGTGCAGGTGATCGGCGGCAACGTCGCCACTGCCGACGGTGCGAAAGCGATGGCTGATCACGGTGCCGATTGCGTAAAGGTCGGCGTCGGTCCTGGCTCAATCTGCACCACCCGCATCGTCACTGGCGTGGGTATGCCGCAAATCACTGCCGTTGCCGACGCGGCCGGCGCACTGGCGGCCAAGGGTATTCCATGCATCGCCGATGGTGGTATCCGCTACTCGGGTGACGTTGCCAAAGCGATCGCGGCGGGCGCATCAGCGGTCATGATGGGCAGTATGTTTGCCGGTACCGATGAGGCTCCCGGCGAAATCGAATTGTTCCAGGGCCGTTCATACAAAAGCTACCGTGGAATGGGTTCGCTGGGCGCAATGCAGAAGGGCTCCAGTGATCGGTACTTTCAGGAAAACATCAACAACGCCGACAAGTTGGTGCCGGAAGGCGTCGAAGGTCGCGTGCCGTACAAAGGGCCTGTCACCACCATTATTCATCAATTAATGGGTGGCGTCAGAGCCTCGATGGGGCTGGTCGGCTGTCCCACCGTCGAAGAATTTCGCACTCAAGCGACTTTCGTCGAAATCACCGCAGCCGGTATGCGCGAGAGCCATGTGCACGATGTACAAATGACCAAAGAAGCACCCAACTACCGCGTGGATTAAGCGAATGCATCCATGAATTGTTACCGTTCCTCCCAGCACCGGATCGTCAAAAAAACCTGGGAGAACAATATTGGAACGTAGTCGCACGTCCAGCGCAGGTGCCGCGTCCGCGCCGCCTGAGTCCGCAACCGCAGCAAAACCAGTAGGCCTGAATTTCATCCTTATCTGCGTGTTTATCGACATGCTGGGAATCGGTCTGGTCATACCGGTACTGCCAATTCTGGTTGGAGAGTTTGTCGACGGACGCGACCTGCAGGCCTATTGGTTCGGCATCCTTGTTACGGTCTTCGGGCTGCTACAGTTCCTGTGCATGCCGGTTCTGGGTGCGTTGAGTGACAAAATCGGCCGTCGGCCCGTGCTGCTGTTTTCGATGGTCGGCATGTTTTTCAATTTCCTGGCGACGGCATGGGCGCCGACGTTACTGGCATTGTTTATCGGGCGCGTGATCGGCGGGATGTCCTCGGCCAGCATGTCGGTCGCAAGCGCCTATGCTTCCGATGTGTCGACCCCTGATAATCGGGCAAAAAGCTTCGGCATGATCGGTGCCGCGTTCGGCATGGGCTTTATCTGCGGGCCGATGTTGGGCGGCTTGCTCGGCAGTATCGATCTGCGTTTGCCGTTTTACGTCGCCGCGGGGCTGTGCGCTGCGAATTTCATATTCGGTTATTTTTTTGTGCCGGAATCGCTACCGAAAGGGAAACGGTCCGCTTTTTCGCTGGCCCGGGCGAATCCATTTTCTTCATTGGCGCGCCTTGCCAAACGGCCCGACATTCGCGGTCTGGTAGCAGTATTCGCGCTGGTCACGTTCGCGCAGGTCATGTTGCAAACCACCTGGGTGCTGTATACAAATTTCCGCTTCGGCTGGAGCCCGCTTGAAAACGGCATCGCGTTGTTTTGCGTCGGTCTTACCTCGGCCGTGGTGCAAGCCGGTTTGCTGGGTTGGTTGATTAAGCGCTTTGGCGAAGTGAAGCTGTCGTTGCTGGGCCTTGCCTCCGGTGCCATCGTTTATGCCTTGTACGGCCTGGCCACACAGGGTTGGATGATGTATGTGTTCATATTTTCCAATATGCTCGCATTTGCTGCCGGGCCTGCCTTGCAGGCAATCGTCTCCAAAGCTACCGATCCGCGCGAACAAGGCGCGTTGATGGGTTCGTTGCAATCTTTGGCCAGTCTTGGCATCGTGATCGTGCCGATCATCGGTACTGGCATACTCGCCGAAGTCAGCCATTTTCCATCCAACGACTGGCGTATCGGCGCCACGTTTTTCCTGAGCGCTACCATGCAGTCGATTGCGTTATTCATCGCCTGGCGCTATTTTGTAACCCATCGTCCCTTCACTCCTGCTGCCGTCACCTGAAAAAATGCAACGCCAGACCGATAAAATTTTAATCCTCGACTTCGGCTCACAAGTCACCCAACTGATCGCGCGGCGTGTACGTGAAGCCGGTGTTTATTGCGAGCTGCACCCTTTCGATATGCCCGAAACGGAAATACGTGCCTTCAATCCCAAAGGCATTATCCTTTCCGGTAGCCACGCCTCGGTGATCGACGCAGACACTGCGCGCGCGCCGCAAATCGTGTTTGAGCTGGGCGTTCCCGTGTTGGGCATCTGCTATGGCATGCAGACGATGGCCGCGCAACTGGGTGGCAGGGTTGAGAGCGGTTTGGTGCGGGAATTCGGCTATGCAGAGGTGCGCGCTCGCGGACACTCAAAGCTGCTTGAGGGCATACAAGACCGTACCAATGCGGATGGCCACGGCATACTCGATGTGTGGATGTCACATGGCGACAAAGTCGCCGAGTTGCCACCAGGCTTTGTTGTGATCGCCTCGAACGCAACGACACCGTTGGCGGCAATGGCAGACCAAGCGCGGCGCTTTTATGCGGTGCAATTTCATCCCGAAGTAACCCACACGACGCAAGGCAGCGCAATTTACCACCGCTTCGTTCGCGATATTTGCGGTTGCGATGCGCACTGGAATATGCCTGAATATGTGCCGCAGGCGGTCGCCAGCATCCGCGAACAGGTCGGCGCAGAGGAGGTGATCCTGGGCTTGAGCGGAGGCGTCGACTCAAGCGTTGCGGCAGCGCTGATTCAAAAGGCGATTGGCGACCAGCT
>JBKJVA010000089.1:0-4815 GCA_046589675.1 Usitatibacteraceae bacterium | reverse complement strand
CATCAAGGCTGAAGCGGTACCGACACCGCCGAAAGTGCGTGCGCTGCGCGCAGAACTGTCGCGACCGGTTGCCATCCTGAGCGGACTCGGTGCGCTTTATGCACCCTTCGATCTTGAAGCCGGCTCGGACGGCTTCAATACCGGCTTCGCATTTCCCGAGGTATTGATGGCGCTGGTTAAGGCGGCGGGCGCGAAGGATTTTGATCGTGTGCATGCTTTGTATGCACGTTTCGCTTCGCTGATCGTGTTCGAGCAACAGCCCGGGCTGGCAATTCGTAAAGAAATTTTACGCCTGCGCGGTTTGATCGGGTGCAATCGCGCCAGGCATCCGGGTGCCACCATCTCGCCCGCGATCTCCGCCAATCTCGCCGCGCTCATCCAGCGAACCTTGCCGAATATGGATATCACCAAACCAATTAAGCCATGAGCGTTCAGCGCCTGCTGCTCGATAAATACGACGCACGCCTCAAAACGCCGTTCGCCACGCTCGGTATCATCGCCTCCGATACCCATCTTTTACAGCTTCATTTTCTGCCGATGGACGTGATTGCCAAAGCGCCCAGGAACAATACCATTGCACATCTGGCGAGCGTGCAACTGATGGCTTACCTCGACAATGCGGATTTCGATTTTGATTTGCCGTTGAAACTTGCAGGCAGCAAACACCAACTCGACGTTTGGCAGGCAATGCGAAACATTGCAGCGGGGGAAACCCGGACCTACGGCGAGCTGGCCGACAGCATTGATTCCTCAGCGCGCGCGGTTGGAACCGCATGTGGAAAAAACCCGCTGCCGATTGTCGTGCCGTGCCATCGGGTAGTGGCAACCAACGGGCTTGGTGGCTTCATGGGTGGAAAGCAGCAATATCCGTTAGCCATCAAACGATGGTTGCTCATACATGAGGCCTCGCGCAAGGATTCGGCGCTATTCTGATCCATGCCCGCCCATGACTCGCGATCCTCTCATCGATCAATTCGCCGACAGTCTTTGGTTATCCGATGGACTGGCGCGCAATACCATTGAAAGTTATGGGCGCGATATCGCACAGCTCGATGCGTGGCTGCGTATGGAAAATGCGGGAACGCTGCTGACGGTTGATCCACAGCATCTGCAGGCGTTCCTCGGCCATCGCATCGACGTTTTACTTGCCAGTCCCCTTTCTACCGCACGCCTCACGTCGGCAATGAAGCGATTTTTTCAGTACCTGGTACGTGAAAAATTGATTGCCTCTGACCCAAGCGCACATTTGGAATCACCCAAACTCACGCGCGGTTTGCCGCAATCGCTTTCCGAGGCCGATGTCGAAGCGCTCCTCGATGCGCCGGACGAACACACCGCATTGGGCCTTCGCGATCGCGCCATGCTCGAAACGCTCTACGCGAGCGGGCTGCGGGTGACCGAATTGGTGACATTGAAAGTAGCACAAGTGAGCCTCGATATGGGGGTGGTACGGGTGATGGGCAAGGGATCCAAGGAAAGACTGGTGCCGTTGGGCGAGACCGCCTCAGACATCATCCAGCAGTATGTGAATTCGGCGCGCAGCGAGATTCTCGGCGGCAAAAAATCCGATGAACTGTTCGTGACGCAGCGTGGCCGCGCCATGACGCGGCAGATGTTCTGGCATTTGATCAAACGCTATGCCATCAAAGCAAATGTGAACAAGCCGATTTCACCACACACCCTGCGACATGCCTTTGCCACGCACCTGATCAATCACGGCGCAGATTTACGTGTGGTGCAATTGCTGCTGGGACATGCCGATATCACCACCACACAGATTTATACGCATGTAGCGAGAGAGCGGCTAAAACTGATCCATGCGCAACACCATCCGCGTGGATGAGTCAGGGACAGAGAAGATTGCCTACGATGCGACAACGTGGACCGCCTATTTATGCGGCTTTTCAAGCATTTTTGCCACGAAAGGTGCGCCAATGCTAGACTTTTCCACACAACCTAAACTTGTCATTTTATGACCAAACACTCTGAAACCCCCGCAACATCAATGCTCAAATTGCACGGCATAACCTACACCGAACACATTTACGACTACGTCGAACACGGTGGTACCAGTGTCTCCTCAAGCGCGCTCGGCGTCGACGAGCACCACGTCGTCAAGACGCTCATCTTTGAAGACGACAAGGGCCAGCCGCTTTGTGTGCTGATGCACGGCGACCACAAAGTCAGCACCAGGGAACTGGCCCGGCAGATCGGCACCAAGCGTGTGGCGCCGTGCAAACCAGAGGATGCAACGCGCCATTCCGGCTATCAGGTCGGCGGATGCTCGCCGTTCGGATTGAAAAAACCCATGCCGGTGATGATGGAAGCATCGATCCTCGCCCTTGATCGGATCCTTATCAACGGTGGCAAGCGCGGGTTTCTGCTCGGCTTGTCGCCGCAGGATGTGGTACGGGTGATCAATCCAGCATTGGTGAATGTGGCGTTGATGGAATAACTGCGCGAAAAAAATAGCTAACGCCCGAAGATACGCAGCAGTAGCGTCAACGCCAGGCTCACCAAAATAGTGCTGGTAATCGGCAGGAAATATTCGCGGCCGTTGCGCTTGAATCGAATGTCGCCCGGCAGCCGCCACAGCCCAAGCCTGGCCAGTTGGGACGCGAACAGACCGAGCAGAATGACCACGACCGCCATCAGTAGAATCCACTTCACCATTTATGCGGCTGACGTCAAACTGGGGTTACGCCGAAGTACGGTCATCTACGCCGGCGATGTCCTGCTGCGATGCCGCCTCGTCACGCCGCCGCGCAATTGTCACCCCGACCATCTTCACACCGCGCATATGGTTGATCTTGGCCACACTGATCTTCACCCACTGTGCCTTGAAGTCATGCAGCACAACTTGCGTGACATGCTCTGCCAGTGCCTCCAGCAATTTAAAGTGCTGATCCTTCAGGTCGCTACGAATCCGTTCCACCACTTTGCCGTAATCGACCGTATCGCGAATGTTATCGCTCTCTCCCGCGACATGTGTGTCGAGTCCGATTTCCAGATTGAAATCGAGCGTTTGCGGGGAAAGCTTTTCCCACTCGTAAATGCCGATCCATGCCTCGGCCCGCAGCTCGCGGATGAAGATGATGTCCATACAAAGTATTGTAGAGTATGGCCATGACAAATTCCGCGATCGCGATCATTCTGGCCTACCTCATCGGCTCACTTTCATTTGCCGTGATCGTGAGCCGGGCGATGGGCTTGCCCGATCCGCATGGCTACGGCTCCGGCAACCCGGGCGCGACCAATGTACTGCGCACAGGCAAGAAACTGGCCGCGGTCCTCACACTGCTGGGTGACGCCGGCAAAGGCTGGCTGGCGGTGTGGCTGGCACAGAAATATGCTGCTGACTTCGGGCTCTCACCCGCCGCCATTGCAGGTGTGGTCGTGGCCGTTTTCCTTGGCCATTTGTTTCCGCTGTACTTCAGATTTCTCGGCGGCAAAGGTGTCGCGACTGCGCTCGGCATTCTGATGGCGATAAACATCTGGCTGGGCCTCGCCACTTTTTCTACGTGGTTAATCATCGCATTTTTCTTTCGCTATTCCTCGCTTGCCGCGATCGTCGCAGCGGTATTCGCGCCCCTCTACTGTTTTTTCCTGTTCGGCGTGACTGCGGCACTACCGGCGGTAATTCTGATGTCTGCACTGCTCGTGTGGCGTCATCGGGAAAACATCAACAAATTGCTGGCCGGCACGGAATCTCGTTTGGGTAAGAAAAATCCACCAACGGGAATTTCCGGCGATGAAGTCACCAAGATCTAATATGGGCGCGGCTGTCCACGCCTTTTTGGCCGATGAAGCCCGCCGATGCTAGTGTTTGTAAATCGGAAAGCACAAATGCCTCGCGTCAAGTTACTGACCCGCTACCTGTTAGGCGTTTTTTTCGTTATTGCCGGCATCAATCACTTCGTCAACACTGCAGCGTATGTGGGCATCATGCCGGCCTATCTGCCGTGGCACCTTGAACTGGTCTATCTCAGCGGCGGTGCTGAGATAGCACTCGGTGCATTGCTGCTGGTTCGACGCTACGCGGCATGGGCCGCATGGGGGCTGGTAGCTTTGTGTGTTGCGGTGTTGCCTGCAAACGTAAATATGGCGATGCACCCGGAACTGTACCCTGCCATCCCGCCGCTGGCGTTGTGGCTTCGACTACCGGCGCAAGGGCTTCTGATCGCTTGGGCTTGGTGGTACACGCGAGAGCGGGCATTGCCGCGAACATCGCGATGAATTGTTTAGCAGGGCATTTTCATGTCGAGCGCAGCCAGCAACCTGCGTTGCTCGACACGCGATATTTGCGCATCAATGAATTAGCGTTTTTCCTCGTGCAAACGATCACGCTGGGCGAGAGCCGGAAACCAGCGCATCCATAAAGCTGCCACCAGCAAAGTCCCCAATCCGCCCAACACTACCGAGCCCACCGGACCGAGCAGCGCCGCGGTCGCGCCCGACTCGAACTCGCCTAGCTGGTTTGACGCGCCGATAAAAATGGAATTGACCGCACTGACCCGCCCGCGCATCTCGTTGGGCGTATCCAGCTGCACCAATGACTGGCGAATGACAACGCTCACCATGTCCGCCGCACCGCTCACCGCCAACGCGAAAAACGAGAGTGCAAACAGGGTAGAGAGGCCAAACACGAGCATCGACACGCCGAAGACCGCAACGGCAATAAACATCGTTTTGCCCGCTTGCCGCTGAATCGGCCAGCGGGTGAGGACGATGGACATGATTAGCGCGCCGACGGCCGGTGCACTGCGCAATAATCCCAGCCCCCAGGGTCCGACGTGCAGCACATCCTTGGCAAAC
>JBKJVA010000326.1:0-5314 GCA_046589675.1 Usitatibacteraceae bacterium | reverse complement strand
TTGACCAATAGCTCAATCGGGTTGCCGATGGCATAAACGCCAAGAAACACGAGTATCGCCATCACCAGCAGGACGAAGCCGGATTGGGTCAAGCGACGGAGGGTGTAGGCGAACATGATGTGGGGTCAGGTAAAGTGTGTGGCTTCGGTGAAACCGGATGAGCATTGATTCCAATGGAAGCAAGCACGTAATGAAGCCGTTATCTTAATCGTTTCAATGGCAGCATTGCCAAGGGATGGAACTGGCGGCCCAACGGATTGCGGCCTATGACGTGGGCCAGCGTAATCATTAAGCAGGCAAGGACATAAAATAATGCAGGATGCCGCTCTCCCCGAACTGGTAACCATTCGAACTAAGCGATTGACTTGCGAAATCGCCCCGCTCGGGGCAGAAATGCGAAGCCTGCGCGATGCAGTAACGGGTGATGAATTCATATGGCAGCGTGATCCACTTTACTGGGCGGGCAGCGCACCGATCCTGTTCCCTGTTATCGGACGTCTCAACGCTGGCGGTTACCTTTTAGACGGGCATTTCTATGAAATAGCCAAACACGGCTTCGCCCGAGACCTCAGTTTTGCAGTGATTGCCTGCAGCGACGAGTCGGCAACTTTTCAGCTCACCGACAACGAGGTAACAAGGGCTGCTTACCCCTACGCGTTCCTGCTGGAAACTACTTTCAGTCTCCATGAGCGGACGCTTGCTGTTGACTATCGGGTCGTCAATCGCAATGACCGCGAGATGTATTTCGGGTTGGGCTCGCACCCGGCGTTTAATTTGCCGTTGAATTTGGGCGCACTGGAAAATTGGTCAATCCGCTTTGACAAAATTGAAGCTCCGGTGTGTTATCGCGTCACCGAGAATCTGCTCAGTAGCGTGCCGGAGCCGTTTGAGTTTGCGGCGGGCAACTGTATCGCGTTGTCTGAGGGCATCTTCGACCGCGATGCGCTCATCTTCAAGGGGATTCAATCCCGGCGTCTGGAGATCGTCCACGACCTGCATGGCGTGCGGGTTCAGTTTGACACCGGTGGGTCACCGACGCTTGGCATCTGGGCAAAGCCGGGTGCCCCACAGAATCAAGAATCAATAGTCAGAATCAATAGAGCAGAATCAATAGAATCAATAGGAATCAATAGGGTCAGGAATCAATAGGAATCAATAGAGAGGAATCAATAGGGTCAGTATCGATTGATCCACATAGAAGATCAATCGATACTGACCCTATTGATCTTGCTATTGATCTTGATCTTTCTGACCCTATTGATCTTTTCCGGGAAGAACATGACGCCAAACTGGCACAACACGGCGTCAAACGTTGCGTCAGGGAACGGCAGTTGCATGGCATCTGCCTGACGCCACTCCACGGGGCGCTTGGTCCCGATCGCCGCTGCAAGGTCCAGCATCTGCTGATTCAGGTCCGTGGCGAAGATGGTAACGCTTTCGGGCAGGACCGATGCCAGATTGCGCGTCACGACACCCGTGCCGGCGGCGATCTCGAGTACGCGCGTCAGAGATTTCGACGCTAGTCGATTCGCAAGATCTGCAGCGTAGGTCTCGAAGATTAGCGGAACCAAATACGTTTCATACAGCTCCGGAATTGAGCCAGTGAAGACTTTATCGCTATTGGGCGTACTCATCGTGTTTACCTCCGATTCACCTACATTGCGCTATAACGACCAAGTTCACCGGCGCGCGTCAGCGCGTACGAGTGGACCGCAGCGCTGGACGTCATGCGATTTTCTGCGGCACCAGCTTTACCTGTAACCCGCACCCGATTGCACGAGCTTAGCGCTTGAGCAGTGCGCGCTGATTACTTCAACGGCTTCAATCCAGACGCAAGCGTATATTGGTCGGTGCGCGCGGTGTATTTGAAGCCTTTCGCTGTAGCCCAGGTGCTGACTTCGTAATGCAGCGGGATCAGGCCGACATCACCCATCACCATTTCCGCGGCCTGCTGGATCATTGCTTCGCGCTTCTTGTCGTCCATCGTTACCAACGCTTCCGAGAGCACTTTGTCGAAGGCGGGATTGGAATACCGGCCCCGGTTGGTGACACCCATGCCCTTTGCCTGATCGTAGGTAGCCAATAGCGAACGCATCGCCGAGCCCTGCTCGCCGCTCTCGGTGCCCCAACCAAGCACCATGAAGCCGAACTCAAGCTTGGTCGCGCGATTGAAGTAGACGGCCGACGGTATGGTTTCGACTTTGGCGTCGATACCGATTCGCGAATACATTTGCGCAATCGCCTGGACGATATTGGCGTCGTTGATATAGCGGTTGTTGGGGCCGTGCAACGTCATTGCAAAGCCGTTGGGATAGCCAGCCTCGGCCAATAGTTTCTTCGCACCCTCCGGGTCAAATTTGGTGGGCTTTAATTTTTTGCTGGTGCCATAGAAAAAATCTGGCAGCAGCTGTGCGGCCGCGACCGCTTTCTTTTCCATTACGCGGTCAACAATCGCATCGCGATTAATCGCCATGGAAAGCGCCTTTCTTACGCGCGCATCCTTGAAGGGATTTTTGTCGAGCGTTTTCCCGGCTTTGTCGAAGACGAACGGTGGTGATTTGTCGGTGCTCTGGTTCAAATGTACGTAAATAACGCGGTTGGAAACCTTGTCGACCAGGTTGTAATTCTTGTCTTTCGAGAGCTTGGCAATATCGGCGGTGGGCACCGTTTCGATCATTTGCACGTCGCCTGAAAGTAGCGCGGCCACCCGTGCGGCCGGATTGGTCAAGATCTTGTAGGTGATCTTGTCCCACGGCTCTTCACCGCCCCAGTAGCCATAGTTGGCCTTGAAAACCACACGCTGGTTGGGGACGAACTCGGCGAACTTGTACGGGCCGGTGCCAATGGCGGCTTTACCGGAATTGTAATCTGGCGTCGTCGCTTTATCACCGCTCACTCTGGAGACGATCATTACCGAGGCCAAGTCCGATGGCAGCAACACATGCGCGCTGGCCGTTTTAAAAATGATCGTGTGCGGATCGACCACCTTAACGTCGATGATCGGCTTTGTGAACGTCGCGAACGACGACGGGCTATTGGGCACCTCCGGTACGCGCTTCAGGCTATACACGACATCGTCGGCAGTGAATGCGGCACCGTCGTGAAAGCGCACATTTTTGCGGAGCTTGAATTCCCAGGTCAATTCGTCGAGCGCCTTCCACGATGTTGCCAACCCCGGCACCAGTTTCTGGTTCTCATCGCGCTTGATGAGTGGCTCGAAGATATGCAGCGACAGCGAATTGTTCGGCGACAGGTTGTGGAAGTGTGGATCCATCGATGTGATCGCCGCCTGCAGGCCGATGGAAACATCGCGCGATTTGTTTTGCGCGTGTACACCTGATGAAAATGCAAATGCAGCGGTGAGACAGGGGATTACCAAACGGGTATAGCGGAACATGACAAGCTCCTGTGAGGAATGTGCGCATTGAGACACACATGGATTAAGTCAATTGGAGGCCAGACGGTAGCGCTTTGTTGACTGGATCGATAATAGCCGAAACTACCCCATTCAGTGGGTAGTGATACAGCATCAGGAGACGACGCGATGGGTATGATCGAAAGTTTTGAAAATATGCTGGTGCAGGGCAAAGACAATCCACTGTTACGTTTTTCACTTGGCAGTGAGTACCTGAAAGCCGGTAATGTTGATCGGGCGGTGGCGCATTTGCGCGCGGCGGTCGCGCAGGATGGCAATTACTCAGCCGCATGGAAATTGCTCGGCAAGGCGCTCACAGAAGCGCATGACCAGCCCGGCGCGAAGGATGCCTACACAAACGGCATTGCCGCGGCGAACGCGAAGGGCGACAAACAAGCGGCCAAGGAGATGGGCGTATTTTTGAAGCGGCTGGGCGCTTAGCTGATTTCTGTCGTACGGCAACTGATTGCGTGGAATGAGCAAGTCAATCAGCGTAGACCGCCTATCCATAAGGGTTTCCAGGCTTTTTTGCCTCGACAGCCGCACCAATGCTGCATTTATGTTTTAGGTTTTTTTGAATCCAGAAAGGCGCGAATGCTCAACGCGCTCACAGTAGCCTCTATGACGGAGTTGCCGATGTGGTGCAGCAGGATCAGTCGAATATTGCCGCCTTCATTTTTCTTGTCCCGACTCATGTGCGTCATCATCACGTCGGTCTCGATGTTTGGCATCGCAATCGGTAGTCCAGCCGACCGTATGAGCGCGATGGCGCGGTCCAGCGATGCCACATCGAGAGTCCCAAGTTGATTTGACAACTGCGCGGCCATCACCATGCCGCAGGCCACTGCCTCGCCATGCAGCCATACGCCATAACCCAACGCCGTTTCAATCGCGTGGCCAAAGGTGTGGCCCAGATTCAGTAAAGCGCGTCCGCCTTCCCTGGCGGTCTCGCGTTCATCGGCGGCCACGACCTGCGCCTTGATTTCACAACACCGTTTGATCGCATATGCCAGCGTGGCTGGATCGCGCCGGTTGAGCGCGTCGATGTTGTCCTCGAGCCAATCAAAAAATTCAGCATCAAGGCCCAGGCCATATTTAATGACTTCGGCAACGCCCGAACGATATTCGCGGTCTGGAAGCGTCTTCAGGGTGTCGGTGTCGGCGAGTACCAATTGTGGCTGATAAAACGCGCCAATCATGTTTTTGCCACGGGCATGATTGATCGCCGTTTTGCCCCCGACGCTTGAATCGACTTGTGCAAGTAACGTCGTTGGGATTTGTATGAACGGGACACCGCGCTGATAGGTTGCTGCGGCAAAGCCGACGATGTCTCCAATCACGCCGCCACCCAAGGCGATGAGCGTGGTTTTGCGGTCACAGGCGTGTGCGAGCAGCGCATCAAAAATTTGATTAAGTGCTGGCCAGTCTTTGAATTGCTCGCCATCAGGCAGGCAAATCGGCAGTACATCCACACCGATTCGCCGCAGCGCGCCAGCGAGTGCTTGTCCGTACAGAGGATCGAGCGTCTCGTTGGTAACAAGTGCCACTCTTGGCGCAGGCAGAAAAGCCGCCAGGCGTGTGGCATCGGCGAGCAGAGCAGCACCGATCAGAATCGGATAACTGCGTTCGCCGAGCGATACCTGTAGTGTTACTTCGGTCAGTGCGCTTTGGCTCATTGCGTGGTTGTCATGGTGAGGAGGCGGGAACTTCCCAAAGCTGATTTTGCACCAAGCGGCCGGCAATATCCTGCGCGAGCCTGGTGACTTTGGGATAGCCGGCGGTCTCAACGACCAAATCCGCGATTTCGGCATAAAGCGGTTCACGGCTTTCCAGCAATGCGGCCAGCACTGCACGCGGATTTTCTGCGCGCAGCAGTGGTCGTTTGCTGTCGTGTCGGGT
>JBKJVA010000154.1:0-1771 GCA_046589675.1 Usitatibacteraceae bacterium | reverse complement strand
ATCGATTGTGACCGCCTATGAAGCGCACCGGAGAAATCGTTGATTTTCATGGCTGCATCGGTATGCCAGACAGATGATTGATATTCAGATCGCCAGCAAACTCGCAGGCATTCCGGGCGAACGAGCGCTCAAAAAATGGGTAGTCGCTGCGCTGCCGGGGCCAGCCGAGATGACGCTACGCGTGGTGAATGCCGCAGAAGGGCGAAATCTCAACAGTACTTTTCGCGGCAAAGACTACGCGACCAACGTGTTGACCTTTGTTTACCACGAAAAGAAATCGCCCGTGCTGATAGGCGATATCGTTTTGTGCGCCCCCATCCTGGCGCGTGAAGCGCGCGAACAGGGCAAGACACTGGAATCGCATTATGCCCACCTTACGGTACATGGCGTGTTGCATCTGGCCGGCATGGATCATGAAGGCGACCGCGCGGCTAAGGCAATGGAAAAAAAGGAAATAGCCATTCTCCATTCGCTCGGGTACGCAAATCCATACTCGGAATCCTGATGATAGGTGTGCGTTTTGATCTCGGCCTCCCGCCGGCGTTTTTTCACCTTGTGTTAAAGTAAGTTGATCGTAATAACAGAAACAATCAATGGACGAATCCCCCAAGCGCTCGCTACTTGAGCGCCTCTCTTCGCTGCTCTTGCGGGAGCCGGAAGACCGTGGTCAATTGGTCGAATTACTGCACGGCGCATTTGAAAAAAATTTGCTGGACGCCGACGCACTCTCGATGATCGAGGGGGTAATGCAGGTTTCGGAAATGCAGACACGCGATGTGATGATACCGCGTTCGCAAATGGACATGATCGATGTTGAGGACAGTCCAGATACATTCATTCCCTTCGTGATCGAAACCGCACACTCGCGATTCCCGGTGTATGAAAACGGCAAGGACAATGTCATCGGTATTCTTCTGGCGAAGGATTTACTGCGCTACTACGCCAACGCCGACGAATTCGATGTGCGCGATATGTTGCGACCGGCCGTGTTTGCGCCAGAATCAAAGCGCCTTAATATCTTGCTGCGTGAGTTCAAGGCTAATCGTAATCACATCGCCATCATCGTCGATGAGTACGGTGGCGTCGCCGGACTGGTGACAATCGAAGATGTGCTGGAGCAAATCGTCGGTGATATAGAAGATGAGTTCGATTTTGACGAAACCGAAGACAATATCCTGCCGGATAAATCCGGTCGCTTTCGGGTCAAGGCGATCACCGAGATTGCAGATTTCAATGAAGCCTTTCAGACCCATTGTTCCGACGAGGCCTTTGATACCGTTGGCGGTCTGGTGATCAGTCGTTTTGGCCGTGTGCCGAAGCGGGGCGAATTGGTGACGTTCGATGGTTTCAAATTTACGGTGCTGCGCGCGGACAGCCGCAAAGTACACTCTTTACTGGTGGAGCGCCTTGCTGCTGCGGAGCCGGGGGCCGCAGGTGCTGAGCTTGATGGCAAGAAAGTGGCGCCATAAACGCCATCATTAGTGCCATTCGTCCGAGATGATCGACACCGCCTCGCGACCGGCAAAATTTGCCCTGCAGCTGTTACTCGCGTTCGCTGCTGGCGGCGTAAGTGTTCTAGCATTTGCGCCGTTTTATCTTTGGCCCGTCGCCATCGTCTCCCTGTTTATCCTCTTTGTCTTGTGGCATCGCGCGGCGACGGCTTGGCACAGTTTCTTGATCGGTTACGCCTGGGGCCTTGGCCTGTTCATTTTCGGTGTGCCGTGGATTTACGTAAGCCTGCATGTTTACGGCAGCATGCCTGCTGTCCTTG
>JBKJVA010000210.1:0-3209 GCA_046589675.1 Usitatibacteraceae bacterium | reverse complement strand
CTACCTTTGCATCAAAGTCAAAGATACCTCCGCAACTCGACCGTGCGTGCGGTCAAGTCGGAAATGAGGTTGCCAATGGCGTTTAGTTGATCTGCTTCCATGGTGGTTTCATTTTTTGTTTTGGTCCCCTCTCCCCTGGGAGAGGGTTGGGGTGAGGGGGTGGGACAGATAACCTGCGTTTTATGCCAGGCTCCAAGCGAGGAAATTCACCCACAATTATACGCGACCGGGCTGCCCCGAGGCCACGTCATCCGATACCAATTGCTTGTCCGACTTTGCCTAAATTAAGGCGGAGCGGATCGCGACAGTTCTGGTCTCACCTGGTATCAATATGCCAACATCAAACAATAACAAACGTCGTATTATTGTGAAAACTAGCGGAGCAAGAACGATGTATGCAACCGAACCACCACCATTGTTTGCGTGGGCGGTGAAAACGAAGGTGGCCCGGCCCGATATTTTGATTTCAGGAATCCACTATGGCAGCTAACATTTCGTTAGGCACGCAAGTCCCAATCCAGGAAGCGGAGACTGGCAAGACCCGGCTAGCGCAGATGCAGCATGTTTTGAACGATGTACATTCACAACTCAACGCCACAACTGTTTCTCACGTCGAACGCCCGGAGACTTCGACTGACTTAACGGCGATTGTCAGACGTGTGCGGGCAGAGGGAATGTTTATTTCGGTCGCCGGCGGCCGCCACGCGATGGGAGGTCAACAGTTTTCGCCGAATTCAACGCATATCGATATGACCGCATTGCATCGCGTGTTGAACGCCGATCCGGTTCGTGGGTTGCTACACATTGAGGCTGGTGCCGACTGGACACAGATTATCGCGGCCAGTCACAAAATGGAGATTAGCGCTGGCACCTGCTGGGGCATTCGGCAGAAACAGACCGGCGTGGATGCGGTTACCCTCGGCGGGTCGATATCGGCCAACGCGCATGGCCGTGGATTGTTGATGCAGCCGATGGGTGACGATATCGAAGACCTGACGCTGGTAAATGCGCTTGGCGAGGCAGTCGTCTGCAGTCGCACTCAAAATGCCGAACTGTTTTCGCTGGTGATTGGCGGCTACGGTTTGTTCGGCATCATTTACTCGGCAACGTTACGTTTGACGCCCCGGCAACGCGTCAAGCGCGTGGTCGATATCATCGATCTGGATGACGCGATGAATGCCGTGTTCCGGCGCGCGGACGAAGGCTGCCTGTTTGGCGATTTTCAGTTTGTAATCGACACGCAGGACGAGAATTTCTTGCGGCGCGGCGTATTCGCCTGTTACAAGCCTTCCACCACCACCGAGTCAGAATCTGCTGCTACGGCGGATCTGGCACCGGATACCTGGTTAAAGTTGCTCAAACTTGCGCATGATGACAAGCAAACGGCGTTTCGACTTTATTCGCAGCATTACCTCTCCACCGACGGCAACCACTACTGGGCCGATACGATGCAGCTCAGCACGTACATTCCGAGTTATGCCGATTTTCTTGAAAGTGCGCGCGCGGCAGATTCTGCGCCCGCAGTAAAGGAAACGCTGGTCATTGGCGAGCATTATGTGCCGCGCGATCAGTTACTGGCATTCATGCAGCAGGCGCGCGACGTGTTCCGGACGTTCGGAACCGAAGTGATTTACGGCACCATCCGCGCGATCATGCGCGACACGGTTTCGTTTTTGCCCTGGGCGAAGGATGATTTCGCCTGCGTCATTTTCAACCTGAGAACCGCGCACACCGAGGAGGGGTTGCGGCAAACGGCAGACACTTTTCGCGCGTTGATCGATGCCAGCAATCGATTGGGGGGCAGTTTCTTCCTGACCTACCATCGGTACGCATCGGCCGCCCAGATCGAAACCTGCTATCCCCGATTCCGGCCGTGGTTGAGCCTTAAAAAACACTACGATCCGGACGAATTATTTACCAGTAGCTGGTATGCGCATTACCGCGATGCCTTTGCTATCCATACGAGCACCATTGCGTGAAGCCGGCGCAGGCAAGCAACACCGCCAAAGTGATTGCCGCCAGCACAATTGTTCTCGCCAGCGACCCGCGCACCTCGGCACTGGTGGCACCTGGCGCGGCGGCGCTTTGTCAAAAACTCTTGTCCGGAAGTCGCGCTGACCGCTGGCTCGCCCGCAGTGCGGCGCATCCGTTAACGCGCGCGCTGTGGCGCTGGCTTGAGCGTCTCACGCTCCCCGGCATCATGGTGCACTATTGGCATCGCAAGCACTGGATTGAAAGCCGATGCCGCCATGCCATCGCCGAGGGATTCGAGCGAGTGATTGTCCTCGGTGCCGGGTTCGACACGCTGGGCCTGAGGCTGTCTAAGGAGATGCAACAGATCGAGGTAATCGAAATCGATCATCCCGCCACGCAGGACGCGAAACAGCGCGCGCTTGCCGATAATGCTGCTACGCCATCAGTCAACTTGCGTTTTATCGCGCTCGATTTGGCTACCGATCCGATACCGGCGACGTTGTTCAGTGATCGCAAAGCCACCATCGTTATTGTCGAAGGAGTGCTCATGTATTTATTGCTGGCGGACGTAAGCCGGTTGTTCGATTCCCTGCGCAAATTGCCGGGCGACCGACTTCGTATCCTCTTCAGCTTCATGACGAAATGGCCGGACGGCCAGTCGGGTTTTCGACCACGCAGCGGGTTGATCGAACGCTGGCTGGTGTGGCGCAACGAGCCTTTCACCTGGTCCCTTGAGCCCCAAGCCATGCAGGACTTTCTTGCCGCGTTTGGCTTTAGATTGGTGGAAATGGCGCTGACGCGGCAATTCTCCGAACCATCGGCAACCTCAACGTCCATGCTGGAGGGCGAAAATCTGGTCGTGTGCGAGCCTGTCTGATCGAAGATAATGTTGATCCCTTACCATCATCGCTAAAGCCACCGCCATGTTTCAATCCATTGTTCTGGTCCTCGCCCTTACTGTTGCGAATACGGCCAATGTCGCCGGGCACAGCCCGTCCAACTCGGCGACAAAAGCGTTGACCAAGTTGGTCCAACCTGCCTTGTCCGCCGCAGACCGACACTTCCAGCAACACAGCGACGACGTTTTGCAGTCGATGTGGCGCGCGTTCCCGGAGCGTGGCGTGCGGGTTGGTTATTACAAGCACGCCGACCTGATGACCGTACCGGACCAGGCGCAACGCGACCAGTGGCTAGGATTTTATGATCGACAATTATCAGCGCTGGCCAAGTTTGAT
>JBKJVA010000079.1:0-1184 GCA_046589675.1 Usitatibacteraceae bacterium | reverse complement strand
ACACGATTTAATGCCAGCCACGTCGCCCGCAGATTCTTCGAGCAACTCAGTCTTGAAGCCTTTGCGCTCGCAATAGCGCAAATATTGGCGCATCAGCATGTTGGCCCAATCCTGCGCCTCGGTGCCACCGGCGCCCGATTGGATATCGATGAAACAATTGTTCGGGTCCATCACATTGGAAAACATGCGGCGGAACTCCATATCCACCACCAGTTTTTCCAGCACCTTGGTATCGCTACTGACGGCGAGCAAGGCCTCTTCATCCGTTTCTGATTTAGCCAGCGCGAACAACTCCTGCGCATCGCCGAGGCCATTGCCGAGCGTAGTAATGGTGGTGACTACTTCATCGAGTAATTTCTTTTCCCTGCCAAGTTCCTGCGTGCGTTTGCTATCGCCCCAGACAGCCGGATCTTCCGACAGCCGGTTAACCTCTTCGAGCCGTTCTACCTTTGCATCAAAGTCAAAGATACCTCCGCAACTCGACCGTGCGTGCGGTCAAGTCGGAGATGAGATTGCCAATTGCGTTTAGTTGATCTGCTTCCATGATGGTTTCATTTTTTGTTTTGGTCCCCTCTCCCTTGGGAGAGGGTTGGGGTGAGGGGGTGGGACAGATAACCTGCATTTTATGTCAGGCTCCAAGCGAGGAAATTCACCCACAATTATACGCGACCGGGCTGCCCCGAGGCCACCTAATCCGATACCAATCGCTTGTATGGCTTCGGTCTTTGGTGCCATTCTTTTAAGTGTTTACCAAATCGCTTCTGTAGAGTCAACACGCTCACAAACCGTACGGCTGTTTGATCCGATAAGTGCCGATGACGTCGAATCGAAGATAATGTTGATCCCTTACTATCATCGTTAAAGTCACCGTCATGCTTCAACACATTGTTTTAGTACTTGCCCTTGCCGTTTCGCACACGGCCAATGCCGCCGGGCACAGCCCGATCAACCCGACGACAAAAGCGTTGACCAAGTTGGTCCAACCTGCCTTGTCCGCCGCAGACCGACACTTCCAGCAACACAGCGACGACGTTTTGCAGTCGATGTGGCGCGCGTTCCCGGAGCGGGGCGTGCGGGTTGGTTATTACAAGCACGCCGACCTGATGACCGTACCGGACCAGGCGCAACGCGACCAGTGGCTAGGATTTTATGATCGACAATTATCAGCGCTGGCCAAGTTTGAT
>JBKJVA010000196.1:0-18299 GCA_046589675.1 Usitatibacteraceae bacterium | reverse complement strand
TGATCATCTCCGCCCAGGTCGGTCCCGAGATGCTGATGGTAGATGATAGGGTGCAAAGAGTTTCTGCGGGCAGTACCAAATCGGCTGAGCTGAACGATGTCACCCTCATGGTTTCTGCCGAGTTCGCACGCACGGCGTCGCGATTACGTGAAATGCAATCAATGGAATATTTCTCGCGCAAGCACGCATCGGCGGACAATCCACAACTGTTGCAAGGGAGGTGATATGGCACACTGGAAATCCATCCTGGCCGCTTTCGCCGTTTCAATAGCGTCGATCACCTTGCCGACCCAAGCGCACGCGAATAACTATCAGGACCTGTGGTGGAACCCCAGCGAGTCCGGCTGGGGCATCAACATTTCACATCAAGGTGATGTCATGTTTGCGACCTGGTTTATCTATGGCGCGGGCAACCAGCCAACCTGGGTATTTCTGTCGCGCGCAGAGCGCAGCGGTGCGACAGGCAATACGTTTACGGGCGACCTCTTCCAGACGACAGGAACGCCGTTCGCCGTCGTTCCGTTTGTTCCCCTGCGACAGGAAAACATCACAAAGGTGGGCATGGCATCGCTGGTTTTTTCTGATGCACGCACTGGTACGCTTACCTACAGCATCAACGGCGCGGAAGTGATCAAGCAGATCACCCGTCAGGTGATCGGTTTCTACAATTTGACAGGCACGTACTTCGGCGGACTCAAACGCGAAGGTAGTGGCTGCATAAACGCGGCGCTGAATGGAAGCTTACTCAACCAGGCAACGTATAGCGTTAACCACAACATCGCGACAGGTTCGCTGACGATTACCGAAATCGGTGGCACACTTTGTAACTTTTCCGGAAATACACAGGTGTTTGGATCGATTGTGGAAGGCAGCGGCAACCTCACCTGTTCCGCCGAGAACATCACGGGCACGTGGACGATGCGCGAAGGCCGCCCCTCGCCAAATGCATTCTCGGCTTTGCTGACGATTCGGCCGAGTGGGGAATCGTGTTCGCTCAATGCCACCATCGGCGGACTGAAACCTTAGTCAATAATTCAACTGGACCGGGCATGTCAACATTCAATGGAATTTTGTTAAACAAAACCGAGACCGGTTTTTCGGCAACGTTAAGTGCAATAGAGCAATCACGGCTGCCGCCAGAGGGTGATGTGACGGTCGCCATCGAGTATTCCACCATCAATTACAAAGACGGCCTGGCCATCACCAACAAATCGCCGGTGGTACGCAAATGGCCGATGGTTGCCGGCATCGACGGCGCGGGTATCGTTGAAGCCAGTACGCATCCGCAATGGAAACCGGGCGATAAAGTGATTCTGAACGGGCATGGGGTTGGTGAATCCCACTGGGGATGCCTCGCACAAAAAGCCAAACTGAAAGGTGACTGGCTGATCCCGCTTCCCGCAGAATTGAGCACCATGCAGGCAATGGCCATCGGCACTGCGGGCTACACAGCGATGCTGGCGGTGATCACACTTGCCAGACACGGGGTGACGCCGGATCACGGCGAGATTTTGGTCACGGGTGCGTCGGGGGGCGTAGGCAGCGTCTCTATAGCCCTGCTAGCGGCGCGCGGTTACACGGTAGTCGCCTCGACGGGGCGGCTCCATGAGACCGAATACCTGAAGTCCCTGGGCGCGACATCGGTGATGGATCGCAACGAACTTTCACAGCCGGGTAAACCCCTCCAAAAAGAACGCTGGGCCGGCGTGGTGGATTCGGTCGGCTCGCATACCTTGGCTAATGCAATTGCCCAATGCAAGTACAACGCCACGGTGGCTGCATGTGGTCTGGCACAAGGCATGGATCTTTCGACCAGCGTCGCGGCATTCATACTGCGTGGTGTGACACTCGCGGGAATCGATAGCGTCTACGCGGCAATGCCACGGCGGCTGGAGGCCTGGAAGCATCTGGCGCTTGAGCTGGATAGAAGCAAACTTGATCAGCTTACGACGGTCATTAAATTGTCCGAAGTCATTGTCCAGGCCCACACTATTCTGGCTGGCCAGGTACGCGGACGCCTGGTGGTGGATGTGAGTGTCTGAAGACTGGACATAAGTTAACCGGCTTCACGTGGTGCGGGAGCGGTCAATGCACCATAGAATGACTTAAATCACAGCAAACTTGCTATTTGAAATTTATTCAGGACCCGACATGACAGCCGCATCCACCGACGACGACGCGAACGATCTCGACTTTACCAAGCTCTTCAGCGCCGAAACCAAGGTAGCCGAGCCGATTGCCACCCCGCAGAAACAAATGGAACTGTCGGAAGAGGCGGTCATCGGGGAATCGAAGTTAGCGAGCAACGGTTACTTCGTGCGCGTCAACGACGCTGCACCAAGACGACATCCGAAGCGGAAACCGCCCATCGTGATGGTGGTGGAAGATGACGAGGTGACCGCAATATTGCTTGAACGTATCCTTGTGGCCAATGGATTTAAGGTGATGAAGGCTGCCAATCGCGCCGCAATTCTGGTCGGCTTGAAGCGTCTTCCGGACCTCATTCTTCTCGATGTATTGATGCCTGATGCTAACGGATTCGATATCCTCAATCGTATTCGCCAGCATTCAGTCCTGAAGGATATGCCGGTCATAATGCTCACCAGTCTTGGCTCGCTCGACGATATCCTCAAGGGTCTCAAGCTGGGGGCAAATGGTTACCTCACCAAGCCAGCGAAATCGAAGGCGCTACTCGACGCGATCAAAAAAGTGCTGGGCGACTGATCTGTCTGTATGCGCTCTGCGTCGCATACAGGCGGCCTGATGTTCAATGAAGGAAGAAGAAATGGGCACGTACAAAAAATTTCACAGTCGTTCGATAGCCCAGCCGGACGCGTTCTGGTCTGAGCAGGCGGCACGCATCGACTGGGTGAAGCCGTTCAAATCGGTCTGCGATTTTTCGAAACCGCCTTTCGCCAAGTGGTTTGTCGGCGGCGAAACCAATCTCTGCTACAACGCCATTGATCGCCACCTCGCCACACGGCCGGACCAGAGCGCGCTGGTGTGGATTTCTTCCGAAGTCGAGCAAACTAAAACGTACACGTATCGCGAACTTTTCGACGAAGTGAATCGGTTTGCCGCTGTGTTGAAATCACTTGGCGTCGGCAAGGGTGACCGCGTGCTGATTTACATGCCGATGATTCCCGAAGCCGTGTTCGCCATGCTTGCCACCGTAAGGATCGGTGCGATTCACTCGGTAGTGTTTGGAGGTTTTGCTGCGGCGTCTTTGGCCGCACGTATCGATGACGCCCAGCCGAAAGTGATGATCACCGCCGACGCTGGCTCGCGCATGGGCAAGGTCATTCCACTCAAACCTCTCACCGACGAATCGATCAAGCTCGCCCAGCATCCGCCGAAGTATGTCGTGATCGTCAATCGTGGTCTCGACAAAAGCATGAGCACCATTCCTGGCCGCGATATGGATTACAGCGTGTTACGCCAAAAGCATCTGGATCAGGTCGTGCCCTGCGAGTGGGTCGAGTCTTCGCATCCCAGTTACATCCTCTACACTAGCGGTACCACCGGCAAGCCCAAAGGCGTGCAGCGTGACACCGGTGGCTACGCGGTGGCGCTCGCTGCATCGATGCCTAATATTTTTGCCACAAAACCTGGCGAAATTTATTTCTGCACCTCCGACATCGGCTGGGTGGTGGGCCATTCCTACATTATTTACGCCCCGCTCATCAACGGCAGCACAACCATCATGTACGACGGCCTGCCGATTCGTCCGGATGCAGGCGTGTGGTGGAATATCGTTGAACAGTACAAGGTGTCGGTGATGTTTTCTTCGCCGACGGCGATTCGTGTGTTGAAGAAGCACGACCCCGCCTTCCTTACCAAGTACGATGTGTCTTCGCTGCGCTACCTCTTTCTTGCGGGCGAGCCGCTCGATCAGCCAACCTCCAGCTGGATCGAGCAAGGCCTCGGCGTAAAGGTGATCGATAATTATTGGCAGACCGAGACCGGCTGGCCAATTCTCTCCGCCGAGCCTGGTATTGAAGAGACACCTCGCAAAGTTGGCTCACCGAGCTTCGCGTCATACGGTTACAAGCTGAAACTCAAACACGAAGAAACCGGCAAACAGGTTGGCAGCGACGAGAAAGGCGTGCTGTGCATCGTGCCGCCGCTGCCTCCTGGCTGCATGAGCACCATTTGGGGCGATGACGCTCGCTTTGTTAAAACCTATTTCACGACCTTCAAAGATGAACAGGTTTACAACACCTTCGACTGGGCTACCTGCGACACCGATGGTTACTATTTCATTATGGGCCGCACCGATGACGTGATTAATGTCGCCGGCCATCGTCTCGGTACGCGGGAGATCGAGGAAGCCGTGCAAGTGCACTCCAGCATAGCCGAAGTCGCCGTGATCGGCGTCGCAGACCAACTTAAAGGTCAGGTGCCGGTCGCGTTTGCGGTAGTAAAAGATGCGTCCCGTACCGCTACGCCGGAGCTGTCTGCCGCGCTCGAGAAAGAAGTGATGGCTACCGTGGACAAGGAACTTGGTGCGATAGGCCGTCCGGCGCGTGTATATTTTGTAACCTTGCTCCCAAAAACACGTTCCGGCAAATTGCTGCGCCGCGCTATTCAGGCGTTATGTGAAAACCGCGATACCGGAGACCTGACCACGATGGAAGATCCGGGGGCACTGGACCAATTAAAGGCAGCGATCGCGAAGTAAGCTGCGTTCAGTGTGAAGGAATACAACGGTGGGAGGTGGTGGTGCATGCCACGACACCACCTTCAGAAGGCGAACCGATGAAGATCCGAGCTAACCGACTTTACCCAAAAGCCGGCGAACCCGTCACTTTCCAGAAAAGTCCCAACCAATCAGACACCATATCGCCCATTTACTTACTGGTGCATTACACAGCGGGCAATACACTCGACGGCGCAGTAAGCTGGTTCATGAATCCGGACGCGCGGGCGTCGTCGCACGTGGTGATCGGTCGTGATGGCCGGATCGTGCAGATGGTCGCGTTCAACAAAAGGGCGTGGCACGCCGGAAAAAGTACATGGGGCAAACTAGATGGAATGAATCAGTATGCAATCGGTATTGAGCTGGTCAATGCAGGCAAGGTTCGCAAACGCCCCGACGGCAAATGGGTGAACTGGGCCAACACCGTGCTGCCGGACGATGAAGTGTCGATTGCAACCCATAAAGGTGAAGTCACTGCGGCGGGCTGGCACGAATATACCCAGGCGCAGATCAGCGCCGCAAGCAGCGTAGCCTCGCTACTTAACGCGACCTATCACTTCACCGACGTTTTGGGTCACGACGACGTAAGCCCCGGACGAAAGACCGATCCCGGGCCGCTCTTTCCGATGCAGAGCTTTCGGTCTATTGTGTTGGGACGCGCCTGACACGCAACGCGAATGCCGCAAGATGTTGGGATACTATCTTCGGGAAGGAAAATGCCATGCCAATCTACAATGCGCCTCACGACCTTTACGCCGCAAGCAAACCGGCAACGGTCGTTTGCCTTGGCGATTCGTGGTTCTGGCATCCACTTGCGAACCTGACCTCCGGTTTGCAGAACTGTTTCGTGAACGAGGACATTCTGCTAATCGGCGATAGCGGAAGAGAAGCTTCTGACCTGGTCGATCCGAATCAGAGATTTTTTAGCATGTTTCAAACTGCGCTCGATGACTATGCCGGAAACCTGACACATGTCTTCATTAGTGCAGGCGGGAACGACTTCGCCGGCTACGACGATTTCGCGTCGATTCTTAAGCAAGATTGTTCAACCGTCAGCAAACCTGCAGACTGTTATGACAGGTTGGCGATGAGGGTGCTCTTCACACAGATATTCGCTGATCTCGAGACGCTGATACGCGAAGTAAACACGCGCGCGCCAAACGCGAAAATACGGCTGCATAATTACGACTACGCGATACCTGATGGTCGCCACGCCTTGGGCGCGGGACAGTGGTTGAAAGTGCCGATGGATTCCAGAAACGTGCCGCAGCCGACATCGTTGGCGCACGGCGAATTTCGCCGCGAAGTCATCGCCATATTGATCGACACCTTCGGCGTATGGCAACAAAACCTTGCGGGCAAATGCGCAAATACCGTCTTTATACGCACCGCAGGCACGTTAACAGACGGCGGCTGGATGGACGAACTTCATCCAAAGGCGGGCGGCTACAGTCGCATTGCGCGGCTGTTGGCTGCGTAGCTGCTGATGGCACAATCCCACAACAATCAAATCGTGGAGACGCAAATGAACAACGAGACCTTCAACCTCAGCATTCGTAAATTTCTCAAAACCGTCGGGGTCAATTCACAACGGGAAATCGAACAGGCAGTGAACAGCGCGCTGGCCGCCGGCGCGATCAAGGGCACGGAAACTTTTCCGGCAAAAGTCACGCTGGAAGTTGCAGGGCTGAAAATTGACGTCAAATTTGAGGGTGACATTTCACTTGAGTAACCAGCCCCGGTAGCAGTGCGCCTTGACGGAAAAAACGCATCATTCCGGTGATCGGCGGGGGATAGTGACTGAGCGAATGCGAGCCAAACAGTTCACGTTTGACGAGGATCAAAACGTAGGCGCGCGCTGAAGCGTAGCTTGTTCGTCACGAACCCTGTAAGGGAATTTCTTGACAAATGCGCTGATGACCATTCGCTGGGAGCAACATTTGCGCGAGTCTGTGCTTCACACGTTCGGCTATTTAGCCGATTCCGGCATCGCGATAAAACATGATCGATAACCGCCCCTGGTTGCGCTTTTACGGCAAGGTGCCACATAGCCTTACCTATCCGCAGCTCACGCTGTATGAGGCCCTGTGCGCAACTGCCACGCGCGTGCCCGAAGCAATCGCGTGGGATTTTTTCGACACCACCAGCACCTACCGCCAGTTTGTCAATGACATCGCTATCTGCGCCGATGCGCTTGCGGCAGTGGGCCTGAAGGCAGGCGATCGGCTGTTGATCTCGATGCCGACTTCTCCGCAAGGCGTCATCGCTTTTTACGCCGCCAACAAGCTCGGCGCGCTGCCGGCGCTGATTCATCCCCTCTCGACCGCGCCGGAAATCGAGCACTACCTGAATATCAGCAAGGCCCGCGTGGTGCTGACGCTTGATGCGTTCTACGCCACTTTTGCCGCGGTCAAACCGAAGTTGCCACTGGTCACCCTGATACTTGCGCGCATTCCCGACACCCTCTCGCCGCTGAGGCGATTCGGCTTCTGGCTGACGAAAGGGTGCCACATTCTGCGGGTGCCGGCCGACGATCGTGTCCGCTGGTGGGCCGAACTCATGAGCGCGCGTCATCCGGTCGCCGTCCGTACCGCCGGCAGCACCGACGACGCGGCGGCAATCCTGTTTTCCGGAGGTACCACGGGTACACCCAAAGGCATCCTGCTTTCAAACCGCAACTTCATTGCCGAGGGTATGGCGGTCGCGTCCTGGGGCGGCATCGGTGCCGGCGATTCCATTCTCGCCATCATGCCGATCTTCCACGGCTTCGGCCTGGGCGTGTGCGTGAATGCCGCCTTCATGGCGGGCGGCAAGTCGATTCTGGTGCCGGCATTTACTGCCCAGATCGTGGCAAAGTTGATACGCACCAAGCGCCCCAACCTGCTGGTCGGTGTGCCTACTCTGTTTGACGCGCTATCCCGCGATCCCTCGCTTCAGCATGCCGATCTATCGTGCCTGCGTGCCACGTTTTCCGGTGCCGATACCTTGCCACGCCCGGTGAAGCAACGCTTCGAAGCACTGGTGAGGGCCCGCGGTGGCAACGTGCAACTGCTGGAAGGCTACGGCCTCACCGAGGCGGTGAGTGGCATCATGGCCACTCCGGTGGATGAGTATCGGGAAGGATCGATTGGCCTGCCGCTGCCTGACATGCTGGCCAGCATCTGTCGGGTCGGCACCAGCGAAGAACTTGCGCCCGGCGAAGAAGGCGAAATCTGCATCGCCGGGCCGGCGGTCATGATGGGCTATCTCGATGAGCCCGAGGCAACGGACGAAGCGTTGCGTGTGCACGCCGATGGCCGCACCTGGCTGCACACCGGTGACCTGGGGCGCATGGACAGTGATGGCTTCTTCTACTTTTCGGCGCGTTTGAAACGCATGATCAAGACGTCCGGTTTCAATGTGTATCCGGCACAGGTCGAAGCCGTGCTATATCAGTCACCGTTCGTCGCCGAGGCGTGTGTCGTCGGTGTGCCCGACCCGGAACAGGTTGAGCGGGTGAAGGCGTTTGTGGTGTTGAAAGATCCCGCAAAGGCGAATGCGGAAATGGAAAAGTCCCTCATCGAGACTTGCCGCGCCAGCCTCATCAAGTGGTCGTGCCCGCGCGAAGTTGAGTTCAGAAGAGAGCTGCCGAAGACCCGCGTCGGCAAGGTCGATTACAAAGTGCTGGTGGCGGAAGAAGTGGCGAAGGCTGGTAGTAAGGGGTTTAAACCCGCACAAAATTATTGAAATATCCAGGCGCATCAAACATTTCCCCTGATCAGGATTAACCATGCAAACAGAACCAACTCCCCTGCACGGCGGCGACCGCGTCGCCATCGCCCTGAAAGCGCACGGTGTGCGCGCCGTCTTCACGCTCTGCGGTGGCCATATTTCGCCGATCCTCACGGCGTCGAAAGCGCGCGGCATTCGCATCGTTGATGTTCGCGATGAGGCCACGGCCGTATTCGCGGCCGATGCGACGGCGCGGCTCTCAGGCTTGCCGGGTGTGGCCGCGGTGACTGCGGGCCCCGGCATCACCAATACCATCACCGCACTGAAGAATGCGCAACTCGCCCAATCGCCAGTGATCCTGATCGGCGGTGCCGCGCCCACCGCGTTGCAGGGTCGTGGCGCGTTGCAGGATATCGACCAGCGCCCATTGGTCGTGCCACATGTGAAGCTGTTTCGCAAAATTCTGCAGGTGTGCGATCTCGGCCCGGCCGTCGATGAAGCCTTTGCCGTCGCCCGCTCAGGCATACCGGGACCGGTGTTTATCGAGTGTCCGGTTGATCTCCTGTACGACGAAGCTACCATTCGCCAGTGGTACGCCGACGCCGCCGGCAAGGGTACGTCGATCGCCGACCGGCTGTTGCGTTTTTACCTGAACCGCCATGTCGGAAAAATGTTTGTCGGCAGCAAGAAAATCCCGGCGCCGCAAGTGCAGCAGGTAACGCCGCCGCGTGCAGCGGGCTCGAGTGTTCAGGCCACGCTGTCTGCCTTGGCTAAAGCGGAACGGCCACTGCTGGTGATCGGCAGCCAGGCGCTAACCGTCGCGGCAGAGGCCGCCTCGATTGCGGCGGCGGTCGCACGACTCGGCATACCGGTATATCTGTCGGGCATGGCGCGCGGCCTGCTGGGGCGCGATCATCCTCTGCAGATGCGGCATCAACGCCGCCAGGCGCTGCGCGACGCAGATTGTGTGCTGCTGGCCGGCGTGCCATGCGATTTTCGTCTTGATTATGGCCGCCATGTGCGGCGCAGTGCTACGCTCATTGCGGCCAATCGCAGCGCCAAGGAAGCCCGCATGAACCGGCGGCCCGATATAGCCGCCATTGGCGATGCGGGCCTGTTCCTCGAAACGCTGGCGGCGGGATTGGCACCGGACGCGGCCGCTTCAAGCTGGATGCCGTGGGTCGAGCATTTGCGTGCCCGCGATGCGGTGCGCGAAACCGAGATCGACCAGCAGGCCGAGCCCACAGGTGCCTTTGTCAACCCCATCGCATTTTTTCGTGCGCTCGAACGCGAGGCCGGCGACAATGCGGTGCTGGTGGCCGATGGCGGCGATTTCGTCGCAACGGCGTCGTATGTGCTGCATCCGCGCGCACCCCTCACCTGGCTCGACCCCGGTGTGTTCGGCACCCTGGGTGTCGGTGCAGGTTTCGCGCTGGGCGCGGCAATTTGCCGCCCGGAGTGCGAAGTGTGGATCATTTTCGGCGACGGTGCGTGCGGTTATGGGCTTGCAGAATTCGATACCTTCGTGCGCCATGGCATCCCGGTGATTGCGGTGGTGGGCAACGATGCCGGCTGGACGCAAATCGCCCGCGAGCAGGTGAAGATGCTGCACGACGATGTTGCCACGGTACTGGCGCGCACCGCATATCACGAGGTGGTGGAGGGGTTCGGCGCGGAAGGCATTATCGTTCAGAACATGGCGGACGTTCCCGCTGCTCTGGTACGCGCACGCGAGCTGGCAAAGACCGGCAAGCCAGTGCTGGTGAATGTATGGCTCGATAAGACCGAGTTTCGCGAGGGATCGATTTCGATGTAGCGCTACAGGCTGCTAGGCGGGGATTGGATCGCGTTGGTGCCGTGCATATGCCAGCGAATTGCGTCGCGCGGCAATTACCCCGCTTTTCGCGTGCGGTGCACTAGCACCGGAATATCGCAAAGCGACAGTGCTTTGGTCGCGACGCATCAGGGGACTATGGACTTCCCGGTGCACGAGAGAAAAACTGCGGTGACATTTATTGGCGATGTGTACGCCAACACGATTGAAACGAGAATTCACATTTCCCACCCACCCACGCTCGTGCCCAGCATCGCATCCAACTGGCACGAGGTTTTTCAACATCTGTGGCGGCATTTGCGAGATAGCACTCTGCTTGATGTGCAGGCCCAATGAGTTCCATAAAGCGTGCAACGCAAAAGTACGTCAAAGCACTTTTGTGTTTATATGGAGTAATGTTCGTCTGATCCTGATCCCGATATTTCCTGCCACCCAATGACCAGTCGGAGTTGTGGAAAGTTGGAGCGCTGGATACTTGAGGTGAGCAGGCAAATAAAGGTAACTTTGCTTTACCGCACTTTCAGTTTCATTTGTATAAAACAATCCTCGGAGGCAACACATGCAACGCAGAACCTTCATCACATCCAGTGCCGCCGTTGCGGCAACACTTGCCCTCCCCTCGCTCAAGGCGCAAACCGTGCCGAGTGGGCCGATTCGCATTGTTGTCGGCTTCGCCCCTGGCGGCGGTACTGACATTCTCGCGAGGGTGATTGCGCAAAAGGTCTCGGTGATCTGGAACACGCCCGTCGTGGTCGAGAACAAGGCCGGGGCGACCGGCATGATTGCCGCTGACTACGTGGCCAAACAGCCCGGCGATGGCACCACCTTGTTGATGGCACACATCAACAGCCATGCGATTGCCCCTGCGCTGCTGCCCAATATTGCCTATAACGTTGAGCGCGATTTTGCGCCCATCGTCCTCGTGGGTATCACACCGAACCTGCTCATCTGCAACGAAAAACAACAAGCCAGGACGGTTAAAGACATGGTTGAGCTGTGCAGAAAGAACCCGGGGAAGATCAGTTTCGGCTCGGCGGGTACCGGCTCGGCTCAGCACCTGGCGCTGGAAATGTTCAAGTTGGCCGCCAACGTGGATGCCATCCATGTGCCTTACAAAGGCTCCGGCCCCATGCTGATTGACCTGATGGGCGGGCAGATTGATTACAGCTTCGATACCATGACAGCCGCGACACCGCATGTTAAAAGCGGCAAAGTGATTGCGGTGGCACAGACTCGCCAGAAGCGGGCCGCGGGCCACCCCGGCGTTCCCACCATGGCCGAGTCCGGCTATCCGGGTTTTGAAGCCACTACTTGGTACGGTCTGGTCGGGCCGGGCAAAATGCCGGCGGCCATGGCCAAGCGCATGAATGAAGATATCAACAAGGTGCTGGCGATGCCGGATGTGGCCGAGAAATTCGAGCAATACGGCGCTGAAGACGGCGGTGGTTCCACTGAAAAATTTGGCAAGTTCATCCAGGATGAAGCGAAGAAATGGGCCAGGGTGGTGAAGGACGCCGGCGTCAAGGTTGAAGCGTGAGCCTTGTCTGATGTGCCATGTTCCGAATCATCCGCTGGACACTAGTTATGGAACTGCCGAATGATAAAAGCTTCAACGAATGAAGGGGCGAAGGAGGGCGGTGAGCGTCCCTTGCCTCTGGCAGGCGTCCGTGTGCTGGATGTCTGTCAGGTGATGGCAGGCCCGTATGCCTGCATGCTGCTGGCGGATATGGGTGCCGATGTGATCAAGGTCGAGCCGCCTGATGGCGGAGACCAGACGCGCGGTGCCATGGGCTTCAAGCTCAAGGGCAGCGACAGCATGGGTTTTCTCAACATGAACCGCAACAAGCGCAGCATCATCCTGAACCTGAAGTCGAAGGCCGGGCGCGAGATTTTATTCAAGTTGGTCA
Organism: Usitatibacteraceae bacterium; assembly: GCA_046589675.1. Lineage (GTDB taxonomy): Bacteria > Pseudomonadota > Gammaproteobacteria > Burkholderiales > Usitatibacteraceae > UKL13-2. The sequence goes on along the minus strand of JBKJVA010000196.1, from coordinate 6,148 downwards.
AGAACGCCGACATTCTCGTCGAGAACTACCGGCCTGGCGTGATGAAACGCCTAGGCATTGACTACGAGACCTTGAGCGCCATCAATCCTGCGCTGGTGTATGCGAGTATTTCGGGCTTTGGCCAAACAGGCCCATGGGCGAGCCGCCCCGGATTCGACCTGATGGCGCAAGCCATGTCGGGCGTCATGAGCGTGACGGGTTACCCCGGCGGTCCACCGGTCAAGGCTGGTGTGCCGGTCGCCGACATCGGCTGCGCTCTGTTTGCCACCTACGCCATGCTGGCGGCCTACATTGGCCGCCAGGCCACCGGCAAAGGGCAATACATCGATGCCTCATTGTTCGATTCGGCAATGGCGTTCTCTGTCTGGGATATTTCGCAGTACTGGGGCACCGGCGAGCCGCCGGAACCATTGGGCACCGCCAACCGCATGAGCGCACCGTATCAGGCCGTGAAGGCGTCCGATGGTTACTTCGTCATGGGTGCCACCAACCAGAAGCTCTGGACGCAGCTATGCAACGTGCTCGTGCGCCAGGATTTGCTCGATGATGCGCGCTTCAAGACCATTTCCTTGCGCCTCGCCAATCGGGTGGCGCTGATCGAGGCGCTCGAAGTATCCTTTGCCAAAAAGACCAGCGCTGAGTGGGTCGATGAATTTCTCGCGGTCGGCATTCCCGCCGGGCCCATCCTAAGTTACCCGCAGGCGTTTGAAAGCGAACACGGACGCCACCGCCAGATGCGAATTGAGATCGATCATCCGGTCGAGGGAAAGGTACCTAATATCGGTTTTGCGGTCAAACTCTCGGCCACACCCCAGCAGGTTCGTATGCCTCCACCGCTTCTGGGCGAGCACACCGAAGCCGTGCTTGCCGAACTGGGCATCGGTGCCGAAGAGCGCGCCGAGCTCGAAGCACAAGGCGCATTTGCGCTATGAGTGAAGGCAAAGTCCATCTGACCATCGAAGGCGGCGTTGCGTCGGTGGTGTTTGACCGCCCCAAGGCACGCAATGCCATGACTTGGGCCATGTATGAACAGCTCGGTCATATCTGCACGCAGTTGAAGGCAGATATATCGGCGCGCGTGGTGACGTTTCGCGGTGCGGGTGGCCAGGCTTTCGTCGCGGGCACCGACATCGAACAGTTCGGCGCGTTTAAAAACGGTGAAGACGGCGTTGCTTACGAACGCCAGATTGATCAATGCATCGGTCAACTCGAAGCGTTGCCGATGCCCACCGTCGCAGTGATCGATGGCTGGACCATCGGCGGTGGTTTGGCAATTTCTACTGCCTGCGATTTCAGAATCGCGACACCCGGCTCGCGCTTCGGTGTGCCGATTGCCAAAACGCTGGGCAATTGCCTGTCGATCGCCAATCTGGCGCGTCTTGGCGCCGCGTTTGGCATGCAGCGTGTGAAGCGCATGTTGATCCTCGCGGAAATAGTCAACGCCGACGAAGCGTTGGCGTGCGGCTATCTTATTCAGGTTTGTGAGAATACCGAGTTGGAAGCCCAGACCGCTCGCTTGTGCGAACGACTGAGTTCTCTGGCACCGGTGACGCAAAGCGTGACCAAGGAAAGCTTGCGGCGTTTGCTTGTGCAGGATTTACCCGATGGCGAAGACCTGATACGCCGCTGCTACGGTAGCGGCGACTTTCGGGAAGGCGTGGATGCATTTGTGGGCAAGAGAAGTCCGCTGTGGAAGGGTCTTTAGTCGCGTTGTCGCACCTCGCTTCTGTTAACAACATTCTTTGAGTTTCGATCTGCATGCGGCGATAAAAAACGTCGACTGCCTACAGGAAATTCAGAAAGATCGGAGATTGCTCAGTGGTCGTCGTGTCCGCAAAATTGCTTGTCAGGCACCATTAGCACGCAGTGCGGGGCGCGCCGCCATAGGGCGGCAGGTGCCCACCCAATCACGGTAACGCTTGGCATGTCCACAAGGAGAACCACGATGCAAGTCCTTCAAAATATATCGCCCTGTTTGTGGTTTGATGACCAAGCGGAAGAGGCGGCCAATTATTACGTTGCCATCTTCAAAAGCTCGAAGGTCGTAAACATTTCTCGATATAGCGAGGCCGGCCATGAGTTACACGGCAAGCCGCCAGGATCGGTGATGACCGTCGCGTTTGAACTCGATGGGCAGAAATTCACCGCGCTCAACGGTGGGCCGATGTTCAAATTCAGCGAAGCCATCTCATTCCAGGTTCATTGCGATACGCAGGAAGAAGTGGATTACTACTGGGAAAGACTCTCAGAGGGTGGCGACGAAAAGGCGCAACAGTGTGGATGGCTCAAGGATAAATACGGCGTGTCATGGCAAGTGGTTCCCACCGTGTTGCCGTTGATGATCAGCGATCCGGATTCGGCAAAATCCAAACGAGCTATGGCGGCAATGCTTGCAATGAAAAAGCTCGATATTGCCGAGTTACAAAGGCAGTATGCGGGTATCAAACTGGTTTGACGGCGTTTTGTGTATGCACCACGCGGAATAGGCGGCACCAAACAATAATCTTAGACGCACTATCTCGGGCCCGCTTTCGGCGCGAAATCATCGCTGGAAGGGTTCATGGATCCTGGATCCGACGCCGTTTGGATCTGCAGTGCACCATTTTGCAAAATTGCTATTTGCTCCACTGGGCCATCTCACAGTCGGAAGCGTGTGACCACTCTGCGCGTTGCCATTGTTCATAAGTCCGTAAGCGGACTAAAGGAAGAGACTTTGTCCTACATATGGAATTGCGACCGTGTCGCAAGCTTTCTGCGCTGGCAAATTTTGCTCAGACGGTCCAGACGAAAGGTCCATAACATGACAGAAGTAAAGAAAATTAATCTCCTTCTCCTTCCCGGTTTGCTTAACGACGCGCGTCTTTTTCAATTTCAGACGCGAGATCTGTCGGACATGACGCACGCTACCGTTGCTGATTTGACCGTTGCCGACACGGTCGAGGAACTAGCAGCTTCCGTGCTTGAGCATGCGCCGCCGAAGTTTGCCCTCGCCGGACTTTCCATGGGTGGATACGTTGCGCTGGAGATAATGCGACAGGCACCGGAGCGGGTTCTCGGGCTTGCGTTACTGGATACCAGTGCGAGGCCAGATACCGCCGAAGCGAGTGCGATGCGTCTCAAATTGATGGAGCAAGCTGAGACCAATTTTCAGGTTGTGCTTGATAACTTGATGCCGAAGCTAGTGCATCCCGCGCACATGACGTACAACTCTATTATCGACAGCATCTATTCCATGGGTCATCGGATCGGCAAAGATGCGTTCGTACGCCAACAACGTGCCATTATGTGGCGCATAGATAGCCGTCCGCACCTGACTAAAATTTCCCCGTGTCCGACGATGGTTTTGTGCGGACGACAGGACGTCATTACTCCGGTCGAGGTGCACAAAGAGCTGGCCGCCGCTATTCCTGGTTCAAGACTGGTCGTTGTTGAAGAGTGTGGCCATCTCTCAACCATGGGACAACCGAAATTGGTGTCGGACGCGCTGCGAGTTTGGTTGCGCGGTATTGGTTCCTCCAAGAACGCCTGGTTCCATCTCCCTCGGGAAACGCTTACTGCAAAGGGTGCTTTACCTGGTGCCTACCCTTCATCGATACCAGCCCCGCGCGAAATACATTGCGTTGCCTAGCGAACGGGCCACCAGTGGCTGCAAATTGGGCCTAATAATCAGGGACAGACCACGGATATTTTTCGCTCGTAATGTTCTACAAAACATCTGTGGTCTGTCCCCGGATATGCCCTTAAAAGACACGATGTCCTTTACGACAGCAAGCCTGCAGTGCGGTGTGTTTTTTCCATAAGCCGAATATTATTCTAGTAGGTTAAATATACCAAGTAGGTTAATTGCATTTGTGCGGCTAGAGCGCTAACTGGGATTCAAAAAAACCGTGTACCGCAACGCTTCATTTCATCTGCGGCTTTTGCACCTTCTCATACGCTTTCAACAACTGCCGATGCATCTCGCTCCCCTCAAAATTCTCCCCCAACGTATTCAACCCAAAAAATTGCTCCTCCCGATTTACCAGTGCGTACGCGTGACGAAGCGTTGTCTCACCAAACAGCAACCGCAAATTCGCGTTGTAATGTTTGGCATCTTCCAGCTGCAAAATATTTTCAATACAACGATAAACGCGCGCACGTTCTTCACCCAATTGCCCAAACTGGCTGATCCACGCACACCCATCGAGCGCCGCATCTGCGTCACCCGCAGCCAGGCCCAGCAGCGCCTTCAGTTCTCCCACGCGCAAGTCCACCCACGCCGTGCCCGAATCCGCCGCGAGGCCAATAAGTGTGGTGATGGGCAGGTTCTCGGCGAGGTCCAGCTCATCAAAAATGTCGAGTAGCGCGCGGCTCTCGTCTTGCGTGAGTTCCGGCAAACGCAAGATAGCGGGGCGGACCAGATTGCCGACCGTATTGTTTTCCCATTCCAGCTCTTCGATCGGGTAGATCTCAGACATACCCGGCACGAAGATGCGGCAGGCGTAAACGCCGAGATGGGTAAAGTCAGCGACGTAAATGTCAAAGCCGCTTTCGTGAATGCACTTGACTGACCAGTTGTAATCCTCCTCGGTGGTCGTGCCAAAATTCCAGTCGACGAACGCAAAGTCGGGCGTATCGCGCAGAAATTCCCAACTGATGACGCCGCTGGAATCGACGAAATGGATTTCCAGATTCTGCGCTTCGGCAATTTCATCCATGTCGAAACCGGGTGCCGGAAAGTCTCCGAGCGAATCCAGCGCACGGCCTTGCAGCAGCTCCGTCAAGGCACGCTCAAGCGCAACTTCGAAGCGCGGGTGCGCACCGAAGCTGGCGAAGATACCCTGGTCCTTCGGGTGCAGCATCGTCACGCTCATCACCGGGTATTTGCCGCCCAATGAGGCGTCCTTCACCACAATGCCGAAACCCGCTGCGCGCAGGCCGCGAATGCCCGCTGCAATGCGCGGGAATCGGTTGATCACTTTTTCGGGTACATCGGGAAGGCAAATACCTTCGCGGATAATTTTAAATTTGATGTCGCGCTCAAAAATTTCGGAGAGCGCCTGGGTGCGCGCTTCCATCATGGTGTTGCCAGCCGACATGCCATTGCTCACGTAGATGTTGCCGATGATATTCACGGGGAACAACGCGGTCTGTCCATCGCGCAGCCGCGTGTAGGGGATGGTGCAAATGCCGCGCGCAGCGTTGCCGGAATTAAGATCGACAAGTTGGTCGGCACGCACCGCTTTGTCCGGGTTGTAAACCTTTTGCAGCTCGGGCGTGAGGATGCCTTTCGGCCAGGTTTTTGTTTTGCCTTTGAGCGGGAACCATTGCTCGTTCGGGTAGTGCACAAATTTATTGTTGGCGATCTTTTCACCGAGGTAGAAATGCGTCCAGAAATAATTGGTGCTGAGGCGTTCGAAAAATTCACCCAGCGCGCTCGCGCGTGCCGCAAGTTCAGAGCCGCCCTTGCCGTTGCTGAACAGGCGCGTGCAGTCGCGGTCGGTAACGTGTACCGACCAGATGTTTTCTATTTCGTTGAGCCAGGAACGTTCTTCGACGTGGAAGCCGATCGCTTCCAGTTTGGCCAGAAGCGTGGAAATGGACGATTCGAGAGACGCGTCTTTGCTGGGGATAAAGGTTTCTTTGGTGGGCATGGGATGTCTTTGTCGATGCGGGAAGGCGATATGGTACGCAGACTCGGGCGAGGGCGCTTTTAAATATTTCCGCGTGCGTTGCGCACTAGGGAAACGCCGATTAAATCGAATTTGAATGTGGTTCGACAAGCCATCGCCCGCTGCATCGGGCTCAGGCGCTCGGCAGCGTCGCGCATGCGCGACGAAACCCTGCCTCACGTTCCACGAACGGAATCAACAAGTTACCGTTCGTCCTGAGCCTGTCGAAGGATTTAATCGGCGTTTCCCTAGGCGCGGATCATTTGTTCTTGAACGGCGACGGCACCTTCAGGTGGGTGGGGGGCCTGAATGTAAAGGTGTTGAAGTAAATCTGTCGGCTGTATTGCGAAGATCACTTTATACAACGCCTGCCAACAGGCTCTCATAGGGAATACGCAAACCCTCGTGCAGGCGTTTGACCATCCGCAGGCTTAATGGACGCTTGCGGCCCAGCACTTCGGATACGCGTCCGCTGGGACCGATATAAGCTTCCAGAT
>JBKJVA010000025.1:0-8649 GCA_046589675.1 Usitatibacteraceae bacterium | reverse complement strand
GCGAGGGCGTTACCGATTATCAGCTAACCCCCGCGTCAGAAGACGCCAGTTTTCGTCGCTATTTTCGCATAACCACCCCTTCCGGCACGCGTATCGTCATGGATGCGCCGACGGCATTGGAGGACTGCCGCCCGTTTATAAAAGTGGCCGCGCTCATAAACGCTGCCGGGTTGAATGCGCCGAAGATATTGGGGCAGGATTTGTCGCAGGGATTTTTGCTACTGACCGATCTGGGGCGCCAAACTTATCTGGATGTATTGAACGACGACAATTTCGACGCTTTGTTTCGCCCTGCCGCGGGCGCTCTGGTGAAATGGCAGCTTGCCTCGAAGCCGGATGTGTTGCCACTTTATGACGCTGGATTGCTCAAGCGTGAGCTAAGCCTGTTTCCCGACTGGTATATCGCTAAACACCTGCAAGTCGAGCTGAATAAATCGCAGCAGGAAACGCTGGAGAAGATGTTCACGCTCATCATCGATGCGGCGCTTGCGCAGGAGCGCGTATACGTACACAGCGACTACATGCCACGGAACCTGATGGTCGCCGATGGTGACGCTCAGGAAAATCCCGGCGTCATCGATTTCCAGGATGCCGTTTACGGCCCGATCAGCTACGACATCGCGTCGCTATACCGCGACGCCTTCATCTCATGGGATGAAGAACAGGTACTCGACGGCACCATCCGCTACTGGGAAAAAGCTAAAAAAGCCGGGCTGCCCGTTCCCGCCGGATTCGACGACTTTTACCGCGACGTAGAGTGGATGGGCCTGCAACGCCACCTCAGAATCCTCGGCATTTTTGCGCGCATCAACTATCGCGACGGCAAGCCGAAATATCTGGCCGATGCGCCGCGTTTCGTGCATTACGTGCGGAAGACTTGCGAGCGCTATCAGGAGCTGTGGCCGCTGGTGCGGCTGTTTAACGAGTTGAAAATTGGCGACGCGGGGGTGGTGCGGACCACGTTTTAATATTGAAAGTCTAGTATTGGCGAGGTGTTTGGGAGGTTTTGTTGCCAGGAGGCTCGCGGGTGCTGGTGTTTGCATATCCATGGGCATCTGCCGATTGGTCGCCCATGTGAACGAGTTAGTGCTTGCCGGACCCGCCAAAGTAGTGAAAATGTTCCTGATCGCTCACTTTCGTACTTGCTCAGCTTGAATCTGGTCTACTCGTGTTTACTCGGCGTTTTCGCTGTGCCACGATGCATAATTGTCGACGAAGTTGCAGATGTGTAAACACGCATATCGAATCGCTGATTATCAGTTGAAGAGATCGCTGCCCACCTGGCGGTTAGAGAGGACACTGTATAGGCATGGATTTCCAAAAAAATATTACGGTCCATTGCGTCGGGAGGCGCTGGAAATTTCAAAGGGTCGTGTTCGGCGATTGGATCAAGGCAAGGGTCACCAGCGAATGTGCTGGCCGTGACGAGGGTCGTCAATGACTGACTCGCGCTACCGCCTCTCCTTCACGACGGGCGGTTTGCTTTCCGAAGAGTCTGCTTTGGTGGCCAGGATCTACCTCCAAAAGCCTGACTGGCGGATGACCCGTGACTAGGTCCGGGCAGAGAACCTTCTGCAAGTCAGGACGGCGGCGGCATTGCGGATCAGCAAGGAAGTAGTGAGTCGGCTTGAACATCTTGGAGTCCCGGAACTAGAGTGCATTATTGATGGCACGCTCCGTGAGCGTGGCTATCTGCACCGCTACCGTCTGGACACGGTGAGCGTGGTGTTGCAATGCCTACGTGACTTCCGCAGCAAACTTGCCGCCCAACGCGCTCATCTGGAAAAGGTCAGTATCAGCACTTCCGCAGATCAGGGCGAAAAAACCAAGGCCTTGAAGGAAATCGAAACCCTGAAAAACCCCCAGGCTGAGTTGGAAGAATATGAACGCGACACGCTCTACCCGTTGGCTACGCGTCAGGTTCCACTCAATCTGGACGACGGCGTGAAGGTGAACTACCTCAAACTTGGTGCCGCGCTGAAGAAAATCCCAGGGTTGGATGCCAAGGACGATGAGTGAAGTAAGAAATGTATCTATGTATTTGCGTTACGTCATGCGCGCAATTTGTGGAGTTCGAGGGTGCCGCAATTGTGGATACATCGTTCCAATAATTTGGTGGACTTAGCGTCTGGATATATGGCTAAATATGGCTATTTTTATGGATGTGGGCACCCGCAGTGCTAATAGTCAAACCACAGATCAGCCCTGAAATTCTGAATCTCATTGCTGAAATCGATGAGTTTAAAGGCGGATGGAAGGCCTTCCGCAATCTTGCGCCGGAGCGGCTGGAAGCGCTGCGCCGGGTGGCGACCGTAGAAAGCGTCGCATCCTCCACCCGAATCGAAGGGGCAAAACTGACCGACCGGGAAGTGGAAAGTCTGCTGCAAAATCTTGAGCACAAAAAGTTTACCACCCGTGATGAACAGGAAGTGGCCGGCTATGCGGAGGTGATGCAGCTAGTGTTTGATTCTTACAGCACTATTCCGCTGACTGAGAACCACATCAAACAACTTCATGCGCTGCTACTCCGGCACAGTGACAAAGATGAACGTCATCGGGGAGGTTATAAAACGCTATCCAACAGCGTGGCGGCCTTCGATCAGAACGGGAAAGAGATCGGCATCATTTTCAAAACTTCCACCCCGTTTGCAACGCCCAGGCAGATGCAGCAGTTAGTGGAATGGGCTAATCAAGCACTAACAGATAAATTACTGCATCCGCTGTTGGTGGTGGCGGTGTTTATCGTGCGTTTTCTGGCGATCCATCCGTTCCAGGATGGCAACGGCAGATTGTCGCGGATACTGACCACGCTGCTCCTGCTGAAAACAGGCTATGTGTATGTGCCATACAGTTCGATGGAAAGCGTGGTGGAAATAAATAAGGATGGCTATTACCTTGCCTTGCGTCGTACCCAGACCACATTGCAGATGGATGAACCAGAATGGGAACACTGGCTGCTATTTTTCCTCCGGACACTGAAAAAGCAGAAGGATAACCTCCTGAAAAAGGTCGAGCGTGAACATTATTTCCTGCAAGCCATGCCCCAATTGGCGGCAGACATTCTGGAACTAGCCAAAGAAAACGGCAGGATCACCACCGGCGAAATTATTCTGGCAACCAAAGCCAAACGCGCCACTATCAAAAATCGGCTGGCCGAATTAGTCAGCAGCAACTTGTTGCAACAACACGGCCAAGGAAAGGGAACGTGGTACGCCTTGCCGAATTCTGCTGCGATGGAAATTCGCAAAGCCGGGGCCGACAATGAGTGAGGACAAGATCGCTCAGGCCTTGCGCAGGTTTTTCGAGAAGCATCGCATCGTTTTAACCCTGGACCTGACGCATGTTCGCAAAATGAAATTTGGAATTGCCTGACACCGGCATCGAAAACGGGAGCGTCATTTGGCTACACCGATTATTCCTATTACCCGTTCGGAATTAAGATCATGCTAGCTAAAAATTCTGCTGAAATCGCGAGTGTGTTCAAGTCGATTCGGCATGCGGCGATGGACTCCGCGCACGTATCTGGCCTCACTCACTGTCACTACATGCGTTGCTGACTCAACAGCTACAGATCGCTGTGTACTTTGCAGATGCGCACAGCCCATGGCAAAAGGGGGCGATCAAACATGCCAACGGTATTCTGCGGTAGTATCTGCCGCGCAGTGCCGACCTGGACAAGTTCTCGCAAGCTCAACTTGACGAAATCGCTCAGCGCATAAACGACCGACCCAGAGAAATCCTTGACTGGTTAACGCCAAACGAGGTGTATGCAACAATGCTCGAAAACGTTGCAGTTAAAGATTGAATGTCCCGTTTTAATATTGAAAGTCTATTACTGGCGCGGTGTTTGGATGATTTTGTGTCTGTGAAGCGCGCAGGTGCTAGGGTTTTGTTGATTTATGCTAAGGCGCAACCCAATCCTCGAATTCCAATAGATATTGAGTTCCGCAGCCACTGCATTCGTGGATTTGCTGTTGGCTGGACACTTCTTCGAACTCGGTGCGTGCGCCGCAATTGCGGCAGGTCTCGGGTTGATCGGTCCCTAGAAAAAGGCGCAGGTCAGATGATTGCTCCGTAGCTTGCATGTGCAGTCTCCTAAACGTCCTTGAACTGGTTTTTGTTGTGCCACTCAAGGAACTCAGGCGCCGGGAGGAATTTCTCTGGAAGTCGAATTTTCGTTCCATCGAGCTTTAAGACGCCCTCGTGTAAAAACGCGTTCGTGCGTTGTTCCAGTAGGCACCGAGACACTTTTACGACATAGTCTGGCGTGACCGTGATCATCCCCTGATCAAACGCACGATCATGCAGCGCCGACAAGCAAAGGCCATTTCTGGGATTGAGTCGAATGTTCTTGTCTTTGCCCCAAGGAATGATATGGCTCGCGATGAGTAGCTTGGGTTCGGCCAAATGTGACATGCAACAGCGCGACTTGTATCCGCTGAGTATCGTGTCACGAAATAGAGACTGTTTGAGTCTTTGTTGAGTTATGACTGCCTTCGTCTCGCCCTCGTAGTTTTCTGCAAGTTCGTCCTCATCGGTTCGCGCTGAGTCGTTACCTTTGCTCTTAGGCGTGACACCTAACAATGCCAATGCACGCTGGCTTTCGATGGCTATCTTCCCCCAATTGGCCTCCATTTCGGCCCACATTGCGCGATCCAAGTTTGACGCACCAGTCAGCCCAGAACGTCCAGACTCAGTGATCTTTTTGTCTAGGCCAGCCAAATTACTAAGCTTCATCGCCAACGCTGATGGCGTTCTGCCAATGAGTTTCGATATGCGCGCTATCTCCGGATTCGCTTGGTCAAACTTGCCAAATGGTGTTCGACAGTAGACGTCAAGTGCAACCAGCAATTGATCACGGGTCCATAGGTCCTGCCGAGTTTCCATACGTTTACCTCACGTGAATTCCGATTGACGGGCTTGACGGGCCGAGCGTGGCACGAGAATGCGGACGTCCAAGTATGCATTCTTTTCTTCTTAGTGCTTTGGCAACAGTTTAGCGAGCGTCAGAAGGTTTTCAACGATACGGTTGCGTATTTCTGGCCAAATGTAGCGGCTGCCAAATGGTTCGTTTGATTCGAACGTTTCGTTTATTTCGTTTGTACGCTTATAATTGCTACGTTAAACCAAAATATTGAAGCCAATCCAGTGCACTTGTCAGAAGCCAATATGTCAACAGCCGACCTGATCAAACCAATCCTGAGTGAACACGACGCTGAGCTAGCAAAGATCGCGCAGCGCTGCATCATGGCGGCGCTGGATCATTCGCGGGCGCAGCGGATCGCACTGGTCGACGAGAGTGGCATCGTCGGCAAGAATGCCCCCGTGCTTGAATTGCCGCCGCAGGCATTACGCTTCTTTGCAGAAATACTGGGCTTGATGAGCCAGCGTCAGCCGATCTCGTTTATGCCGCAGAAGCACGAGCTCACCACGCAGGAAGCTGCCGCGTTCCTCAATGTATCGAGGCCGTTCCTGGTTAAGCAGCTTGAAACCGGCAAATTGCCGCATCGCAAGGTCGGTCGTCACCGTCGTGTCGAATTTGAGAAGCTGCTGGAATTCAAACAATCGATGCATCGTGATACCGAACAGGCGCTGCAAGAGCTTGCGACGCAGGCGCAGGAATTGGGCCTCGGGTACTAATGGCCGGTTCGGCCCGCTACACTGCAGTGCTGGACGCGTGCGTTTTGTATCCGGCACCGCTGCGCGATGTTTTGTTGAGTCTCGGTCGCGCCGGGCTGTATCACGCCCGATGGACAAATCAGATTCAGGATGAGTGGATGCGTAATCTGCAAGCGCAGCGGCCAGATATTGCGGATGACAAACTGCGCCGCACTTGCGAGCTAATGAACGTAGCGATTCCCGACTGTCTGATCGAAAACTATGAAGCCCTGATAGACAAAATTCACTTGCCTGATCCTGATGATCGGCATGTAGTGGCGGCGGCGATCATTGGGCATGCCGACGCTATCGTGACATTCAATCTAAAAGATTTCCCAGTGTCTGCGTTAAGCGTTTACAACATTGAGGCGCAGCATCCAGATGACTTCGTTGTCAACCAACTGGAGCTTCATGAACTTGCGGCATTAACGGCGATAAAAGAAATGCGCGCTCGGCTGAATAATCTGCCAAAGAGTGCGACAGAATTGATCGCGACGTTCGAGGGTAATCAGCTTATTCAAACGGCAGCGTGGCTCAGGCGGGCGGAAAAGCTGATTTAGTTTTTTTGCGAGGCTGATCTGCTTGAGATCGAGCTGATACTTTCGCACTGGTTTGCGCCGTGTTTTGAGTCGGTGACGGTGAGGGTCATTTTCCAGCGTGGATACCCTCTCCTCGAGGGAGAGGGTATCAATGTCCGCAATGTTGAGCGACCTTATCGACTATTCACAGAAATGCTAAACACAAGCACCCGCGAGTCTTCTGGCGGCATTGTGCCCGGAACATCGCGCCAGATCTGGAGTTTGCTCACTCAGTTTTGCTTGGCGCATTCCATCCTCAACACGGATCGCTACAAACCTCGCAACTCGCCCGGCGTACAATATCGCCTTCTCTTCCTCACTCAATTCCCCCGCCCATGAAACGCGAAACCCTCCCCTTCCCGGTCGTCGTCCCGAACATCAAAGCTCACGCCAAACGCCGCACACGCCTTGCCAAAATTTTGAAAGAGGGCGTGCTGCTGTTGCCGACCTCGCCCGAATACACGCGCAATGCCGATGCGCATTACGACTACCGTTGGGATAGCGCGTTTTATTACCTCACCGGTTTTCGCGAGCCGGAGGCAGTGGTCGCGATTACGCTGGGCAAGAAGCCGCGGCAGATTTTGTTTTGCCGTGAGAAGAATTTGGAGCGCGAAATCTGGGATGGCTTTCGTTTTGGTCCGGAGATGGCAAAGGAAGTTTTTGATTTCGATGAATCCTATCCGCTCTCCGAACTGGAAGTCCGCATCCCCGATTTGATGGCTAACGAATCGGTCATCCATACACCGCTGGGCGCATCTGCCGAATGGGACGCCTCGGTCACGCGTTGGTTGAACGCGGTGCGGGCCAAGTCGCGCCAGGGTATCTCGGCACCGACCGAATTGCGTGACGCGCGCACGGCGTTGGGCCAGATGCGCCTGATCAAGGACGAAGTTGAGATCGACATCATGGCGCGCGCTGGAAAGATTTCCTCGAACGCGCACATCCGTGCCATGAAGATGGCCAGGCCCGGCATGTTCGAATATCAGGTCGAGGCGGAATTGCTGCATGAATTTGTGAAGAACGGCGCGCGCCAACCTGCATACGGCAGCATCGTCGCGACGGGCGCGAACGCCTGCGTACTGCATTACCGCGAAAATTCGGCACCGTTGAAAAAAGGCGATCTGATGCTGATCGACGCTGGCTGTGAACTTGAAAGCTACGCGGCTGACATCACCCGCACCTTTCCTGTCGCAGGCAAATTCAGCGGGCCGCAAAAGGACATTTACGAATTGGTGCTCGAATCGCAACTGGCGTGTATCAAGGCGGTAAAGCCTGGCGCGCCCTTCGGCAAATATCACGAGGTCGCCGTCAACGTGCTCGCGCAAGGCTTGATCGATCTGAAGCTATGCAAAGGCTCGCTCGCTAGCGTAGTAGAGAAAGAAACCTACAAACAGTTCTACATGCACCGTGCCGGCCATTGGCTGGGCCTCGATGTTCACGACGCGGGTGCTTACAAACACCGCGATGGCAAATGGGTGACGCTGGAAGCGGGCATGGTGCTGACGGTCGAGCCAGGGCTCTACATTCGCCCGGCAGATAATGTGCCCAAGCACTTCTGGGATATTGGCGTGCGTATTGAGGACGATATTCTCATCACCAAAAAGGGCAACACCAATCTCACGGCGTCCTGTCCGAAATCGGTCAGGGATGTGGAGGCGTTAACGTCGGGTAACGATTAAGGCGGCAAGTTGGAAACGTTGATGAACAACGAAGATTTGTCTCCCGCCAACATCGACAACATCATCGTCATTGGTGCCGGCCCCGTCGGGGCCACCTTTGCCCTCCTCGCGAAGCGCCAAGGTTTAAATGTCACGTTATTGGAGGCCCGTGTCGGGCCTTCATCCGAGACGCGTTCACTTGCACTCTCGCACGGTAGCCGCGAGATTCTGACCACCGCAAATGCATGGAACGCGAGCCTGAACGCGACTGAAATACATGCGATACACACTTCGCAAAAGGGTGGTTTTGGTCGTTCGCTGATCACGCGTGAGGATGGCGGTGTGCCAGCGCTCGGTTATGTGTTGTCGTATGCGGATTTGCAGACGGCGCTGGACGCGCAAATGGAAGCGCAGCATATCGAAGTGCAGCGAAGCGCGGTGGTGACGGCTTTTGCCGAACACGGCGATCACGTCGAAATTAGCTTCACACAGGCAGGTAGCCAACAGACAAGCAAAGCGGCCATCGTGGTGTTAGCCGATGGCGGTGCCAATCTCGGCAAAGTGCCTGCCATTTCAATCGCTGAGAAAGACTACGGCCAGGCGGCTTTGCTGGGACACATTGAGACCGATATGGCGCATCGCGGCACAGCATACGAACGTTTTACGCCGGAAGGGCCGGCCGCATTGTTGCCGTATGGCGGTGACAAAGCTTATTCGATGGTGTGGGTTTCATCGCCCGCGCGCATCGAGGAATT
>JBKJVA010000251.1:0-9245 GCA_046589675.1 Usitatibacteraceae bacterium | reverse complement strand
TCCAGCGCCACACTGGCTTCCAGGTAGCTTTGTGCCTTTCCCCACAGGGCTTGGCGCATGCACAGCTTACCCAGGGTCGCCAGCAGCACAGCATCGCGCGCGTGCTGCCGCAGCCAGCGTTCAGCGCGCTCAATCTGCGCGAGCGTCGATTCTGTCTTGCAATCTGCATAGATCGCGGCGAGCTCGCTTTCCCATCCTTCGATGCCGCGCTCCTCGATCGTCTCCTCGATTACGTCCTTTGCCTCATCGCCACAGCCCAACGCCAACAGCCGCCGGGCTACCGTGACAGCCATCGTCGGGTCAAAGCGTGACTCGTTGGAAAAAGCTTTCCACGCATCCATAATTGCTACCGGATTTGGCGGTTTTGATTTAATCAAATTCATTTCAGCATTCAAGCGAATTTGTTGCGCTGCAGCCTCGGGCAACATGCCGGAACGTGTCAGCGGCGCCAGCGTCATGAGTACCTCTTCCCAAGCCTTGCCGGCCACTTCGGCCTCGACTTTCATTTTAAGCACACCTGGATTTTTCGGATCGTTAGCGGCGAGGTTTTTCAGTAACGACAACGCCTCCTGAAACTTGCCATCGGCCAGTAACATATAGGCTTTCGAAACATCACGCATCCGCGTGGAACCTTCATTGCGAATGTGGTCCAGATACGGCACCGCCGCGCCGGTATTGCCACCCTCGTACGCCGCCCATGCCGCGATCGCAGCGGCCATATCGCGCGTGTCGCCGTGCTGCATGGCCGTGCGCGCACGCGCTTCGGCATTGCGAAACTCGCCCGAGAACAAAAGTTGCAGACTTTCCAACAGCACGTCGCGCGATTTTGCACGCTCATGCGCAATTCTTTTTTTCCGCAAAAGTCGCGGTAGCCGGTAAGTTTTGACGGCGAGCTGCACCAACATAAAGGCAGCCGCGAACAGCAGGAGCTGGAGGATTACGTACAGCATGATCGACGTTTCCGCGCGCCAGGGCGGTACCACAAACACCACGTAGCCATTGCCGTACCTCCCCGCCAAAGCAAGCGCAACTGCGAGCGCCGCGAGGGCGAGCACCCACAAGGCCAGGCGAATGGGACGACTGGTCATCAGCGTTGTGTCCGTTCGCGCGCAGCGCGGGCAGCGCGCACGGCATTCAGGCTGGCGGTGATGTCAGGTGACGCAATTGAAACGGAATTTTCTGCAAGCAGCTTCAACATCATTAGCGCATTGGTATTGACCTTTGCCTTTGGGTCGAAATACCTGGTCAGCATGTCGCGCACCAGCTTGATGTCTTCCTTGTAGTTCACGTCGTCGCGTGCAATCAGCGCTGTGCGCGCCGACAGCAAGCGCAGCTTCAAATTTTCGCGCAGAAAATAGCTTTGTTGCGGCGAAAGCAGCGCCGGATCGCCGCTGTCGAGTTCGCGAATGCGCACGAGCTGCTTCATTTCAAACCAGAGGTCCCGACCGAAGCGCACCACAATACTTTCGCCGGCATCATTGGCACGTGCATCCCGCGAAACGAGTGCACCAGCAACCATCAAATCAGGGATCGCCAACGGCAAAGTCGAAGCAAGCGCCATCAAATTGTCCAGCTTCAGGCTGATGCCGACGGTATCGACCAACGGCAGCGCTTTGAGACGTTCCATGTCTTGCGTAATCGCACGACGCAATTGCACCAATGGCAGTTTGTCGGCACGTGCCAATCGCTGATCGGCGGCTTGCAGCGCGATGAGTGCCGCACGCACATTGGCGGCCAGCACCAGTTCCCGACTGGCAATATTGAGCGTTTGCTCGATTTCCGCCAGCAGCCAGTCGTCTGGCGCGCGCGCCAGGTCGCGGTACATTTCCTCGATTGCAACGCGTTGTCCTTGAAACTCGGCGAGTTTACCTTCCAGTTGTGAGATTCGGTTTTGCGAATCACGCAGATCCTTCTGCATCTGATCGAGCTGCACGGCGGTCTGGTTTTGCATTTTGCTTTGCTCAGCCAGCTTCACGCCAAGGTTTTGCGTGAGCGTCTGCGCCGCCTCTCGTCCATCCCACCACACCCACAATCCCAGTGCGAGTCCGGCGGCTGCCAGCACCAACGTCAATACGCCAATGGCACGCAACGCGGGAGGCGGGGAAGCTATTAAATTGGATTCGGTCATAGACTAAACAGTAAGCGGCTTGAGTAATTGCGGTTTCAAAACTGTTAATGCGGCGATCAATGCAGACTCAGCCAACGGTACTTCCACTATCTTGTCGAAGCCGGCTGCCCGTGCTGCATTCGCAATCCGAGGGTGGGGAATCAGCAAAACCAGTTGCGATTGCGGTTTAATATCCATACTTTCAAAAATGTTCATCAAACTATCCAGCGTTTCAACGCTCAAGGCAAAACAGGCATGTGCGCGACCGCTTGCAAGCGATACCCGAAACGCCTCGCGTACAGTCGAATCCGGCATCAGCGGCGCACGCCGGTAACAATCCAGCACGGTCACATGGGCACCGCGCCCAATCAAGGTTTGTTCCAGCACGGTACGGCCACCAAGTTCACTCTGTCCTTTCACAAGGATGATATGTCGCCCCTCCACGCTGTGCAATTGCGGCAACGCCAACAGGCCTTCACTGTCGATGCTTTGTTGCGGTGACACAACATCTTTGAATCCGGCGTCGGCCAACGCCGCCGCCGTGGCGCGCCCGATGGCAAACGCTTGTACGCTGGCGGCAATGGCGCCAGAGCGCTGTAATACCGGTGCCCCGTATGCCACCGCGTTGGCGCTAACGAAAATGATATGCGTGGCACGCGCCAGGTCGCTGAATGTGATCGAAGCATCGATTGGCGATATTTTCAGCACGGGAAACTCGATGACCTCGGCACCGGCTTCGCGCAAAGCCGCCGCAGTGCGGGCACCTTGGCTAGCGGGACGCGTCACGACCAGCGTCAGCCCCTGCAAGGGCGATTCAATGCGCATCCGTGCTATGCCGGGACAGCGACGCCAGTATTTCCCCGGCACCGTCCTCGATCAGCGCTTGCGCCAACGCGGTGCCGAGCGATTCAGCATTCGCAATGGTGCCATTCATAACACGACGCAGCATGCGGCTGCCATCCGGCATGGCCACAAATCCGTCAAGTGAAAGACCGCCATCCGTCTGCGTGGCATGTGCGCCGAGGGGAACGTCACAACTGGCCGTCAAGGCGCGGCCAAAGGCGCGTTCGGCGTTCACAGTCGCCGTGGTTTTTTCGGTTGCAAACGGGGCCAGTAATGCAGCAATATCCGCGCGCTCGGATCGATACTCAATCCCGAGTGCGCCTTGCGCGATTGCCGGCACATAAGCGGCGGGTGGCAAACTCCCGCGAATTCGCGCGTGAAAACCCAAACGTTTCAGGCCCGCCGCTGCAAGAATGATGGCATCGAAATTTCCGGCGTCAAGTTTGCCAAGCCGTGTGTTGACGTTGCCACGCAAGGCTTCAATCTTCAGATCTGGGCGAGCATGCCGCAACTGGCTCTCGCGCCTCAAGCTGGAGGTGCCGACGACCGCGCCGTGCGGCAAGGATTCGATACTGGAAAAATGATTGGAGACGAAGGCGTCCCGGACATCCTCGCGCTCGCCTACGATGACTATCGAAAAGCCCGGCGGCAGCGTCATCGGGACATCTTTCATCGAATGCACGGCGATGTCTGCACGGCCTTCTTCGAGCGCCGTTTCGAGCTCTTTAATAAACAAGCCTTTTCCGCCAATCTGCGCGAGCGGTTTATCCAGAATCTGGTCGCCCTTGGTGGTCATACCGATGATCTCGACTGTTGCAGAGGGGTAAAGTGCCCGCAACTTCGCTGCGGTCCATTCGCTTTGTACCATCGCGAGACGGCTCTCCCGGGAAGCGATTCTGATTACGTCAGGCGTCAATGGCATCGTTGGCAGGGTGGAATTAAAAACAGTGTGGGCCAAAATTTTATCACGCACCCTGTGCCCTGCCAGCCTAAGTGGGCGTTGCCCGCCACTGCGCTATTGATTTGGGTCAAATTGTTGCGCTGCGGTAGAATAAAGCTGTCCCGGTAATACATCCGCTTTTCGTTTACCCCATCGCCCCCATGGCCACTAACCCAGCCTGCCTCCCGAAGCCAAAATCTGCCAATAAGTCCGGCAACGTGTTGCCGTTTTTGGGCGGCGCACCAACCGATGAGCACCCCGATGCAGCCGCGATCAGGTTGCGCGAGATTCCCTACAACTACACCTCATTCTCGGACCGTGAAATTGTTATTCGGCTACTGGGCGTGGATGCCTGGGAAAATCTTCTGGAACTAAGAGGCGAGCGAAAAACCGGGCGCAGCGCGCGCATGCTCTACGAGGTACTCGGCGATATCTGGGTGGTGGAACGCAACCCCTACCTGCAGGAAGATCTTCTTGACAATCCCAAGCGCCGCTACGCGCTTGGCGCGGCGATGCGTCACCGCCTCGCTGATATCGAGAAACGCCGACAGCTTGATCGAAGTGAGAGTGATGTGTTATTCGGCGGAGAACCGGAGTCCCGGTCTAACAAGGTCATCGAACTTCTGAATTGCGCAAATAAAGCCGTCGACGCCTTCGAGAAAGATTTTTCGGATACTTGGGATTTACGCAAGAAAGTCGAAAAACGTCTGCTCAAAGTAACGCGTAAGGACAATATCGCCTTTGACGGGCTGGCGCGCGTATCACATGTCACGGATGCCACCGACTGGCGCGTGGAATACCCTTTTGTCGTCGTCAATCCCGATACCGAGGACGAGATCGCGCCACTCGTCAAGGCGCTCATTGAGCTGGGTCTCACGATCATTCCGCGTGGCGGCGGCACCGGCTACACGGGTGGCGCCATTCCACTCACCAAACGCTCAGCCGTCATCAATACCGAAAAACTCGACACGTTGGGAGCTGTGGAGCGTATCGCTTTACCCGGCATGGCCTCGCCCGTCGCGACCATCCGCTGCGAAGCCGGTGTGGTGACCAAGCGCGCAATGGAGGCCGCAGAGCTGGCGGGCCTGGTGTGGGCCTGCGATCCGACGAGTGCTGACGCGAGTTGCATCGGCGGCAACGTGGCGATGAATGCGGGCGGCAAGAAAGCCGTGCTTTGGGGCACCGCACTCGACAATCTCGCGTCGTGGAAAATGGTCACGCCGAATGCAGAATGGATGGAGGTCGAACGGCTCGATCACAACATGGGCAAGATTCATGATGTCGAAGCGGCGAAATTTCGCATCCGCACGTTTGACGAGACCGGCAAAAAACTTAAACGTGAAGAAATACTGGAAATCCCAGGCACACAGTTTCGTAAAACCGGCTTGGGCAAGGACGTCACCGATAAATTTCTCGCCGGACTTCCGGGCATCCAGAAAGAAGGCTGTGACGGCATCATCACCTCCGCGCGATTTGTCTTGCATCGGATGCCCAGGCACATTCGCACAGTGTGTCTGGAATTCTTTGGACAGGTCAAGGAGGCGGTGCCATCGATTGTCGAGATCAAGAACTTTCTGGATGGCCATGAGCACGCCATTCTTGCCGGACTGGAACATTTGGACGAGCGCTACCTGAAAGCGGTGGGTTACGCCACAAAATCGCGGCGCAATCAACGGCCGAAAATGGTATTGATTGGCGATATTGTTTCGGACGATGAAAACGCCGCGATGGAAGCCGCCAGTGCGGTGGTGCGGCTCGCCAATGCGCGTCATGGTGAAGGCTTCATCGCCGTGACACCGGACGCGCGCAAAAAATTCTGGCTGGATCGCGCCCGAACGGCAGCCATCGCCAAACACACCAACGCCTTCAAGATCAACGAAGACGTGGTCATTCCGCTTGATCGCCTGGGAGATTACTCCGACGGTATTGAACACATCAATATCGAACTGTCGCTCAAGAACAAGCTGCGACTGGTCGAGGCACTGATTGTCTTCATGCGCGGCGGTTTACCACTCAACGCCGACGACGAAAAAATTCCCCATGAAGAACTGATTGGATCGCGGCGTCAGGATGCACTCGATCTAATGCAAGGTGTTGGCGCACGCTGGCAGTTTTACCTCGACAATCTCGATCAGCCGCTGGCGTTGTTGCAGGCCGGGCTGCGCGCGGTGGGCGTGGATGAGGCGAGTACCCAATTGTCCGAGCCCAATCCATTGGTTCCGGCATTGACGCTTTTCGATCTGCTGCAAACCCACCGGATACGCACCTCCTGGAAGAGCGAAATACGCGCACCGCTACACGAAATATTTTCGGGGCGCACGTTTACAAAGGTCCAGGAAAAGCTCGATGCCGTACACAAAGAGGTGCTGCACAGCCGCGTATTTGTCGCCCTGCATATGCACGCGGGAGACGGCAATGTTCATACCAACATTCCGGTCAATTCCGACGATTATGCAATGCTGCAGGAAGCCAAGGCGGCGGTCGCGCGCATCATGGCCTTCGCGCGAAAATTGAATGGTGTAATTTCCGGCGAACACGGCATCGGAATTACCAAATTTGAATTCCTGACGGCGGAAGAAATCCAGCCGTTCAGCGATTACAAGCGGCGCGTTGATCCGGAAGGCCGCTTCAATGCCGGCAAACTTCTGCCCGGTGGCGACATGCGGCGCGCCTACACGCCGAGCTTTGGCTTGCTCGGCGCGGAATCATTGATACTTGAGCAGTCCGATATCGGCGCGATTTCGGACTCGATCAAGGATTGTCTGCGTTGTGGCAAATGCAAGCCAGTTTGTGCCACCCATGTGCCACGCGCCAACCTGCTCTACAGTCCGCGCAATAAAATTCTTGCTACGTCACTGTTAATCGAGGCCTTTCTCTACGAAGAACAAACACGGCGCGGTGTCTCGCTACGCCACTTCGACGAGTTCTCCGATGTGGCAGACCATTGCACGGTCTGCCACAAGTGCGAAAACCCGTGCCCGGTCGATATCGATTTTGGCAATGTCTCGGTGGCGATGCGAAATCTGTTGCGTAAAGAAGGAAAAAAGAAATTCAATCCCGGCACGGCGGCCGCGATGTTTTTCCTCAACGCCACCGACCCCACCACCATCAAGATCACCAAGACGCTGATGATCGACTGGGGTTTCAAAGTGCAACGGTTCGCGCATTCGCTTGCGAAAAAATTCCTGCTGCCGCAAATGCAGACCAGGCGTCCACCCGCCACCGTCGGCAAGCCCGCGATCAAGGCGCAGATCATCCATTTCATCAACAAGCCGATGCCGGGGGGGTTGCCGAAAAAAACCGCCCGCGCGTTACTCGATATCGAAGACGACAAAGTCGTGCCGATCATCCGCGACGCCAGCAAGGGCGGTGTGGATGCCGAGGCAGTGTTTTATTTCCCGGGCTGCGGATCGGAGCGCCTGTTTGGTCAGGTCGGGCTGGCCACCCAGGCAATGCTTTATCACCTCGGCGTGCAGACGGTGCTGCCACCGGGATACCTTTGCTGCGGCTATCCGCAGACAGCCGCTGGTAACGCCGATAAAGGCCAGGAAATCATCACGGACAATCGGGTGCTGTTCCATCGCGTTGCCAATACGCTGAACTACCTGGATATCAAGACCGTCATCGTCTCGTGCGGGACCTGTATGGACCAACTGCAAAAATACGAATTTGAAAAAATATTTCCGGGTTGCCGATTGCTTGATATCCACGAATACCTGATGGAAAAGGGCGTGAAACTGGCGGGCATCAGCGGCACCCGTTACATGTACCACGATCCTTGCCACTCGCCGATGAAAACCTATCAGCCGCTCAAGGTGGTAAACGAATTGATGGGTACAGCGGTCGCACAGAATGAGCGTTGTTGCGGAGAAGCCGGCACGCTTGCCGCCACCCGAGCGGACATTTCGACGCAGGTGCGTTTTCGCAAGGAAGAGGAAATGCGCAAAGGTGCCGACACATTGCGTACCGATGGTTTCAATGGTGACGTGAAAATTCTCACGTCTTGCCCGTCCTGCCTGCAGGGACTTTCGCGGTTCAATAACGATAGTGGTACCAGCGCAGATTACATCGTGGTTGAAATCGCCAAACATGTGTTGGGCGCACAATGGTTGCCCGAGTACGTCAAAAGCGCTAACGAAGGCGGTATCGAGCGGGTGTTGCTCTAGTCATCGTCAAGCTGGGCTGACGCGTTAGTGCTTCTCGCGCTAGAATTTCACCTCTAATCTGTTACAGGCTGGTATGAAGATCTCCACCTTACTAACGATCACCGTCTCCTGTCCTTTGGTGTTGGCTATTGTCGGTTGCGCGCAACTGTCGTCGCCTGCGGTATCCACGACAAATGTGCCCACGATTGCGCAGGCGGACCGCTGCGCTGCACTCAACGGTCTGGCCGACGCGGAGCTTTCAAAGCGCCTCGATATCGATGCCGTCGTGATTGGCAAGCTGCGCGCCGCCACGGGCAAGACCAATGAACAAATTTGCGCGATGCCCGAGCCAGAAGTAAACCGGATATTGGTGGCGGATCGCAACAAGTACCGCAATCCGGATCGCAAGACTTTCCGCGCTCCTGCCAAGGACTTCATGCGGCAATGGGACGCAGACGACCTGGGGAATCTGCCCACTTCCACGCAAGTGCTGGCGGCAGAGGCTGTGCGCAAGTCACTTGCCGGCGGCAGTCGCCAAAGCGACGGCGTCGGCGAAGCCAACGTGGGGCAAGCGGCTGGTACGGGCAGCTCGCAATGGACATCGATTGGTCCCGGCAACGTCGGTGGCCGCATTCGCGCCATCGCTATTGATCCACGCAATGCAAGCCGTCTCTTTATAGGTGCCGCGTCGGGCGGTATCTGGTTGACCGAAGACGCGGGACAGTCTTATCGTCCGTTACAGGATTTCATGGGTAACCTCGCCATTGGCACACTGGTGATTGATCCGGTCAATCCAAACGTGATGTACGCGGGTACTGGTGAAAGTTTCGCTGGCTTGCCCGGCATTGGCGTTTTCAAGAGTACCGACAGCGGTGCAACGTGGTCTATTTTGCAAGCGACCAACACCGACGTTAGCGTCAATCCCGGCGGCAACGACTGGGTTTACGTCAATCGCATCGCGATCAATAAAACAAACTCAAGCATATTGCTGGCGGGCACCTTGACATCGCTGTTTCGTTCCACCGACGGTGGTGGATCCTGGGCCAAGGTAGGCAACTTTGAAATCCTTGATGTGGGTTTCGATCCCAACGATGCCAATAGGGCGCTCGCCGCCACCGACAAGGGTTATTTTTACGTCTCCCGCGATGCCGGACAAACGTGGAACCAATCTTCTGTGCTGGTGCCACCCGAATCGCTCAAAGGCCGCGGC
>JBKJVA010000111.1:0-10126 GCA_046589675.1 Usitatibacteraceae bacterium | reverse complement strand
CAGCATGCCGATGATTGTGGCCAGCGGTGCCAGCAATGCCAGCGGCAGAAGAAAACTGCGCAGCAACACGACGGCACCGGGCATCTCACGTGCCACCGCATCCCATTCGGCTTCCGGCTGCAGCATCATTGCCTTGATACGGTTCAGCGTGCCCATGTTGTTTCAGGTTGTGTAAACGAACTGCCCGCAACTGGATTGACACGCGTCGCTGTCATTTTGCCCAAGGCTGCATGGCGATTTGCACCAGCGCCGCAAGTGAGTTGACCTCGAGTTTCTCCATGATTTTCGCCCGATGCGCCTCCACTGTTTTGACGCAGATCGAAAGCTCTCCGGCGATGACGCGGTTCAACTTTCCCGAGATCACCAGATACATAACCTCACGTTCGCGGTGGGTAAGCAGCGCAAGGCGCGCCTGTTTCGCGTCGAGATTGCCCTGTGCGCCACGCAAAAGCTGATCGCGGAACAGACAGTCCTTTGCCAGGGCGACTATTTTCTTATAGTCGAATGGCTTCTCGATGAAATCAATCGCGCCATGTTTAACCGCCGCGACAGCCTTGGCGATATCCGCACGCGCACTCAGAAAAATCACCGGGATCTGTATATCGTGCTCGATCAAATATTGCTGGAGCTCGAGACCGCCCATGCCCGGCATGTAGAGATCGACGATGAGACATCCCGGTGATCCGGCATGATATGACTTGAGGAAGTGCTCTGCATTGGCATAGGTAGCCACCGCAATACCGTTGCTTTTCATCAGCCAGGCCAGCAGTTCGCGGATCGACGCATCGTCGTCCACCACGTAGACGGTCGGTGATGTGTGCGGTGGCATACTTTCAGCGTGCATGCGGCACGCCTTGCGCTGCGAGCAGCCAACGTACTTGCGCGAGCAGATCCTGAGTCGAAAACGGCTTTACCTGGTACGCATCGACGCCAGCCGCTACGCCATGCGCGCGGTCTGTCTTCCCGCCGCGCGCGGTAAGCATCAGCACTTTAAGCCGGTTCTGCTGCGGATCTGCCCGCAAGGCGCGGCAGACATCCAGACCGCTCAATTTTGGCAGCATCAGATCGAGGACAATCAGATCTGGCTTAAAATCTTTCGCTGACCGCAAGGCTATTTCACCGTCGCTGGCAATCTGCGTCTCGTAGCCGGCGTTGCAGAAGAGAAATTCCAGCGACATTGTGATCGCGGGTTCATCGTCGGCTATCAGAATACGGGCAGATGTCATTTGGCTACTGTGGCCTTGACCGGCAGCGAAAAAGAGAATGTGGCACCACCTGGCCATTCACTTGTCACCCACAGACGACCACCGAAATGGTCGACGATCTGTCGGCAGATCGCAAGCCCCAATCCGGTACCGGGCGGTTTCTCGGTAAGCGTGTCGCCCGCCTGCTGAAACTTCTCGAAAATAAATACCTGATCTTTCTTGGCGATACCGCGCCCGTTATCACACACATCGACCTGTACGCTGCCGCGTTGCTGCGAAACCGTTACTACCACCTGCCCGTTGTCGGCATCACAAAACTTGATCGAATTGGAGAGCAGATTGAGCATGACCTGCAGCAGCCGGTCGCGGTCCGCGACCACGGGGGGCAGCGTCGCCGGCAGCCTGATGTCGAGTTTTACATTTTTCGCTTTGAACAACTGGCTGGTCGTATTCACGGCATCTTCGACGATCTCACGCAAGTCAAGAGTCACATTCTGCCACTCGGCCGCACCGGATTCGAGTTTAGCCAAATCGAGCACCTGATTGATCAGTCGCGTGAGACGCTCAGACTCCTTGACCAGAATAGCCAGAAACCTCGAGCGTTCGTCTACGTCCAGTGCGGGATTGTCGCGGAGGATTTCCGAGAACGCGCGAATCGAGGTCAGCGGCGTGCGCAGCTCGTGGGTGACGGTGGCAATAAAGTCATCTTTAAGGCGGTCAAGTTCCTTCAGCCGTTCGTTGGCGCTTCGCAATTCTCTTGTCGCCGTTTCCAGTTCAGCCTGTTTTTCTTCGAGTTCCTGGCTGTGGGCGATGGCCTGCGATGCTTCATCGATGATCGCCATCACCTCATCGACCCCCATCGGTTCTTCCTGCACCACCGAAGACACCATGGCCCGCGCAGAGGATGCCCCAATTGCGCCCGCAAGCTGAATCTCGGCAAAGCGAACCAGCCTCGCATCGGCATCGAGCTCATCGGCTGCCGCCACGCCACGCGAACGCGCGTAGCTGTCAAATAGTTCCGCCGCACGTGCCGGACCGAGGAAGCGGCCCACCAGCGTCTGCAACGACGATGCCGACGCGGTGCCGCGCCAGAATCCGGTGCGCTCCCCCGTCTGGCTCAAAACATCGACAAACAAGGTTGCCTGAATTCGTTCGGCAGCACTTTGCCGACTCAGCAATGACACCAGCACGTACGCGCCAACGTTGGCGAGCATGCTCCAGATCATTGCGTGGGTGATTTGGTCAAGGCCTTTCAAGCCAAATAATTGAAGAGGCTTCAGCAACTCGATGCCAAACAGCCCCTGCTCGATCAGGTCGACATAGGCCCATCCCGATTGGGCAAACGCCGGCATCATCAAGGTATATCCCCAGACCAGAAAACCGAGACTCAATCCGGCCAGCGCGCCGGCGCGTGTGCCGTTTCTCCAGTACATGCCGCCGATCACGACCGGTGCGAATTGCGCCACGGCCGCAAACGAAATGAGGCCGATGGACACGAGCGCATAGGCTTCGCCGGCGAGGAGGTAATAGAAATAACCGAGCATGAGGATGCTCACGATCGCCGCGCGACGAATATCCAGCAGCATATTGGAGAGCTCTTCGTGCTGCATGAAACGCGCGCGCGTGAACCGCAGCAGAGGTGGCATGACCAGGTCGTTGCAGACCATGGTTGACAGCGCAATGGTTTCGACAATCACCATGCCGGTTGCCGCCGACAATCCGCCGATGAAAACCA
The DNA here is from genome assembly GCA_046589675.1 of Usitatibacteraceae bacterium. Taxonomy (GTDB): domain Bacteria; phylum Pseudomonadota; class Gammaproteobacteria; order Burkholderiales; family Usitatibacteraceae; genus UKL13-2. The sequence continues at coordinate 7,186 of JBKJVA010000111.1, read as the reverse complement.
GCAGCGCCAACCACTCCTGGCGCTGCGACATGGGCAGCGTCAGCACAAACGTATCCGCATTGACACTGCCGTCCGGAAAATGCAGCAGGCCGCCAAACGCGATCGGCAGTACGAACAGATTAATGGCAAACATGTAAAGCGGAAACAGCCAGACCGCCTTGTTCAGGTGTTTTTCATCGACGTTCTCGACCACGGCGATCTGAAACTGGCGCGGCAGGAACAGGAAAGCCAGCATCGACAATATGATGAGCCAGATCCAGCTCATGTAATTGCCCGCAGCCCCACCGAATGGCGTGGCGAGTGCGGCCAGTTGTGGCTGCGCCATCGCCTGGCCAAAAATGTCTGCCGGGCCGTTGAACATGATGAAAGTGACGTAAACGCCCAAGGCCATGAACGCGATCAGCTTGACCAACGACTCGAAGGCGATGGCGGCAACCATGCCCTCATGGCGCTCGGCCACGTCGAGTTTCCGCGTGCCGAAAGCGATGGTGAACAATGCCATGAAGACGGCAATATAGAACGCGGTGTCATTCAAAATGGCGTCAGTGCCGATTTTCTGCGGCATGACGATTTCCGGGTACTGAAGGAGTATTTGAAAGCTGGTGGAAATTGCCTTCAGTTGCAGTGAAATGTAGGGCAAGATCCCGACCACGGCAATCACGGTGACGAGGCCCCCCAGCAGCGCGCTTTTGCCGTACCGCGACGCCACGAAATCGGCCAGCGAGGTGAGGCGATTGATCTTGCTGATGCGAATCATTTTGCGCACTACGAACCACCACAGAATCATCATCAGCGTCGGGCCGATATAGATCGGCAGAAAGCCCACACCATCGCTGGCGGCGCGGCCGACACTGCCATAAAACGTCCAGGCCGTTGCATACACGCCCAGCGACAGCACATAAACGTAAGGTGTCGCGATCAGTGATCGCCCCTGGTCGGCACGTTTGTCGGCGTAGTAAGCGATCGCAAACAAAAAGCCGATGTAGGCAAACGATGCGCAGACGATGACCCAGCCTGTCAGCATGTCAGCGCATCCGCCAGGATTGTCATTGCGGCATCCGGTCTGTTACTGCAATCTTTCGATCGCCAGGTACATCAACAGAATCAGCGCCGCCCATGCCAGGAACAAATATGCGAAAAGCACCGGGATGCCGAACAGGGTCGCGCTAACGTTGAAGAGAGCAAGTATCGGGAAATTGAACAGCACTGTACCGAGCAGGAAAATGCAGATGAGCCGCTGGCCACGGATGCCGCGTTTGGGATCGGATTTTAGCAAGCTCACTCCACTAGCGGTTTGTCGGCAAAATTCATTCGCTATTTATTCCCGCGACGACAGGCTTGTCAACAACATTCCGGGCTAATTGAGATTCACCCTGGCCAGCCAGCTCTGGTCGCGCGCCAGTCTGAAAAGCGCATCTGCCGATTGGCATTCCTGTAATGCCGCGCGGTTAAGAAGCATCTGGAACAACTGAGCGGTACCCACGGCGTCGGCAATGGCAAGATGACGGGTGGAAATCGTGATGGAAAAAAACGCCATCCAGTCATCCAGACTGCGAAGCGATTCCGGCGCCTCGCGGACCAGCGCAGGTGCCAGCATTGCCAGATCGATAAACCTCGGGGAGAAATCGATGCCGAGTTGCTCTTCAAAAGCACGTTTCAGCATGGATTCATCGAACGCCGCATGAAACGCGACGCAAGGTATCTTTTTCGAAAAATCCAGGAACGCGGCAAGTGCGGCGGCCGCATCGACACCTTCCAGTTGTTCGCTACCGGGGATCCGGTGAATGAGAATATTGTCAGTGTGGCTCGGTGCGGCCTGTCTTAATACCACCTCAAAACTCTGATCGAAACGAATCGTGGCACCCTCCACAAGCACTGCACCGATAGCAAGCAAGCGGTCGCGCTGCGCGTCCAGGCCGGTGGTTTCAACATCCACGACCAGCCAGCGCTGCGCGGCAAGTGGCCCGTGCAAATCTGTGGGGACGATTGCGTTCCAGCGGTCGATGGCGACGCTCAGGGGATCGGCAAGTCGGCGTATATGGCTTCGCGTGCGAAACAACGAACGCCACAGATTCACAGTTGAAAATCCATTTCCAGGCGACTCTGCAGTTTGCGCGCCTGCCGAAGTGCTTCTTTCAATATTCGCCGGTCAAGCGCGTTCAAGTCGTCGGGATTGATGCGATTTGGATTCTTGGTCTGCAGGTTGCCAGTGATCGAATTGGCATCGGCAGACGAGGTGTCTTCCTGGTTACGAAGGCGCAGGAGCTGGATAAAATGAAAGCTGTCGGCGATGGCAGCGGCTTCCTCCGCTGGCATACGCATCTTCGGCGCGGCGAGTCGAATCCGTTCAGCCGTGTTGGAAGCCGACACCCCATGCCTTAATGCAAATAGTCGAGCAGCGTCGATAAAAGGCCGTGCAGCATGTTTTTTAAGGTCAATGGTTCCGGGTAATTCGCTGTCGTCCGCAACAAAATCACGCAACACCCCCAGCGGTGGCCGCACCTGCAACGCATTCTGGGCCATCAGAAGATAAAACATTGCATGCGAGGCGGCGTGTTGATTGAGCCACTGACGCAAGCTTTCGGCCAGCGTGCTATCACCGTGCAGCGCGCGAAAATCGAAGAAAATTGCCGCGTTCAACAAAGCCTCAGGGTGTGGCGTCGTCATCCAGTCGGCAAAGGTCTTGCGCCATTCGGTCGCCGTGAGACACCACTGCGAATTGCGCGCCATGATGTCGCCTTTGCAGAGCGGGAAACCACACTGGTCGAGTATTCGGTTGGCGACATCGGCGAAGTTGAGGAACGCGGTGCGTGTGTCGGCAAGTTTTGCGCCCTCGGGCGGCACAAAAATCAGCGCGTTGTCCTGATCGGTAGCCAGCGTCTGTTCCATGCGTCCCTCCGAACCCAGACCGAGCCAGCACCACGGCATCGCAGGTGGAGCGTGTTCGCGTGCGGCGAGCGCCAGTGCCCGGCCGACCACCGCATCATTGAGTGTCGTCACAAATTGGGTGAGTTGCTCGGCACCCACGCCTTGCGCGAGTAGCGCGCCCGCCAGTCGCCTGACTTCGCGGGATGCGTGCGCCAATGCGTCAGCACTTTCCGACTGTTCAATCGATTTCGCAATCTCGCCTGGTGAAAGACGCTGCAAGGTGAATAAGTCGCGTTCGGAAACGACGCCGATCAGCCGCCCTTCCTCCATGACCAGAACGTGCCGGAACCGAAACCGCGCCATCGCCTGTGCCGCTTCGAACAACGCCGCATGGCTGGGAAGGGCAAAGGGATTGGGCGTCATCGCCTGCTCAATCGGCGCATCCTGCGGAAACGCTCCTAGCGCGACGCGATCGAGCACGTCACGCTCGGTAAAGATCCCCAGCGGCTGCCCGGCGGCGTTTGCGATCACGACCGAACCGATGCGCAGGGCCTTCATGCATTCCAGCACCTCGCGGATCGGCGTCTGTGGCGTGACAGTGACCGGTTCGCGGCTAATAATGGACTTAAGCGGGCTGGCAAGTCGCTGGGCATCGGATACCCGCGAGGTGTATTGGTGTTGAACGCTGCGCCGCGATTGTTCGAGCAGTGCCGCAATGCGGCGTGTGGCGAAGTCGCGAAATGGCGGCGATACATCCATCACGTGTTCGAATACGGCAAGCGGAAGCTGATAGCAGAACGTATCTTGCATCGCGTGGTAGGTAAGGACACTAGGGCGTTGTGCGATCAGGGCACCGAGCGGAAAACTCTCACCTTCGGTAAGTGTGAGCGCCGAAGCGTCACCAGAGCCTGACTTACCTGCCACCCCCGTGACACAGCCTTTCTGCACGAGGAAGAGGCTGTTGGCGACGCCATCCTGTGGTGCCAGCAAGCATGCCCCCTTGGCAAAATACCGAAGCGATAGCCGCGCAGCCATGAATTCGAGCGCGGCGCTTTGCATCGCATCGAAAGGCGCGTATTGCCGCAAGTCCTCAACCGTCGATTTGATCAGCGAGGGGGCGGGCTGCGTTGGCAGGGGTGGCTTACTTTGAATCGACATCAAACTCTAACATTGGCGAGCCTCCCAGAGCATTTTTGCCTTGCGAGACGCACCTGTGCTGGTGTTCATCGTTTTTGCACTACTAGATGCTCTGCTTCAACTGTTCCAGAATCGCCGGGTTCTCGAGGGTCGAGATGTCCTGCGTGATCTCCTCGTTTTTGGCAATTGAACGCAGCAGGCGACGCATGATTTTGCCCGAACGGGTCTTGGGTAAATTGTCGCCGAAGCGAATTTCCTTTGGCTTGGCGATCGGACCAATTTCCTTGCCTACCCAGTCGCGCAATTCTTTGGCCATGGCTTTCGCCGCATCGCCGGTTGGGCGTGCACCCTTCAGAACCACAAAGGCAACGACCGCCTCGCCGGTCATGTCGTCCGGGCGCCCCACAACGGCGGCTTCGGCCACCAATTTGGAGTTCGACACCAGCGCAGACTCGATTTCCATCGTACCCAGGCGATGACCGGACACGTTCAACACGTCGTCGATGCGGCCCATGATGGTGAAATAACCATGCTCCTTGTCGCGCACCGCGCCATCGCCCGCAAGGTAGAGCTTGCCGCCCAGCTCTTCCGGAAAATAGGTTTTCTGAAAACGCTCCGGATCATTCCAGATCGTGCGCACCATCGACGGCCACGGACGTTTCACCACCAAAATACCGCCGTTGCCGTTGGCGACATCATGGCCCGCTTCATCGACAATCGCCGCCATGATGCCGGGAAGTGGCAGGGTGCAGGAACCAGGCTTCATCGGCGTTACACCCGGAAGCGGCGTAATCATGTGCCCACCGGTTTCGGTTTGCCAGAAGGTGTCGACGATCGGGCATCGTTGTCCGCCAACATTTTCGTAGTACCACATCCACGCCTCCGGATTAATCGGCTCGCCGACTGAACCGAGAATACGCAGCGACGTCAAATCAAAATTGCGCGGATGTGTTTTCGGATCGACCTCACCCGCCTTGATGAGTGCGCGAATGGCGGTAGGTGCGGTGTAAAAAACGCTGACCTTGTGTTTCTGAATCATCTCCCAGAAGCGGCCGGCATTTGGATAAGTTGGCACACCTTCGAACACCAGTTCGGTGCCGCCGACCGATAAAGGACCGTACGCGACATAGGAATGCCCCGTGACCCAGCCGATATCAGCCGTACACCAGAAGAGATCATTGGGCTTACTATCAAACGTCCACTTCATGGTCATGTGCGCCCACAGCAAATAGCCGGCGGTGGAATGCACAACACCTTTGGGTTTTCCCGTCGAGCCCGAGGTGTAGAGAATGAACAGTGGATGCTCAGCGTTTACCCATTCCGGTTCGCACACGTCGCCACCGGCGGCTTCGACATCGTGCCACCAATAATCGCGTCCCGCTGTCATGCTGACCTTGCCGCCGGTGCGCCTGTAAACGATGCAGGTCTTCAGGTGCTCGCAGCCGCCCATGCCGAGAGCTTCGTCGACAATGTTTTTGATCGGCAGCGCCCTGCCGCCGCGCAATTGCTCGTCGGCGGTGATGACCGCGACGGCACCGGCATCGACGATACGTTCATTCACGGATTTGGCCGAGAACCCGCCAAACACCACCGAGTGGATCGCGCCGATACGGGCACACGCCTGCATCGCAATCACACCTTCGATGGTCATCGGCATGTAGATGATGACGCGGTCGCCCTTCTTGATGCCTTTGGCTTTGAGCGCATTGGCAAACTTGCATACCCGACGATGCAACTCGCGATAAGTTATTTTGGTCGATGAACCATCATCTGCTTCGAAAATGATCGCGGTCTTGTCGGCGTTGCCGTTGGTGAGGTTGCGGTCAAGGCAGTTATGGGAGGCGTTCAGTTCGCCATCGTGAAACCAGCGATAAAACGGTGCCTTCGATTCATCCAGCACTTCAGTAAACGGCTTGTGCCAGACGAGGTTTTCGCGCGCGAGCCGACCCCAAAAACCTGCGTAGTCTGTTTCGGCCTCGTCGCACAGTGTCTGGTAGGCGGGCATTCCCGAAATATTCGCCTGGCTTGCCAGTGTTGCCGGTGGATTGAAAATACGGTTTTCGTGGGATACCGATTCGATGTTCGACATTCATTTCTCCTCGTGGTGGTGCGCGCATTACAAAAGCCGCATTTTGAATGCATCAATTTATAGCACATCCGCTTTTTTTAGTGCCCGTCGATGATTACAACAGTCACAACTTACCGAATGCTTACGGCGCGAGAAAAATACAGCATAAAGATATCTTATGTCTTTTATAAGACTTGTTGACGCAGCGCAACATTGCGTGTAATTTGAGCCTGTGTTCGGTCACCTCATTGATCGCGACCGAAGGAGAGAAACGATGAAACACGCCGCCGCCGAGGCTTTTCCAAATAGTACCTTGACACCCTCTGCCGACATGCTCGGCGATTTTTGGCCGGGTATCCAGATTTATTACCCACCTGTTAAATATGCGCCGGCCCTCGGCCTGTACGAAGATCTGGAACAAGCCTCGCAGCGTTTCAAAAAACATGCTTTGGGCACGACCGCACACACGCTCATATTCGACCTCGAAGACGGCTGTCGGCAGAAGGAAATGTCGCGTGAACTATTGCGCCGCGAACTGCCCAACATGCCCCGGCGCCGGCAAGTCCAGGTGGCTATTCGTATCAACCCATTCCGTACCGACGAGTACGAAAAAGACCTGCAGATGGTGCGTGATCTGGCCGACCACATCGATGTGGTGATGTTGGCAAAAGCGGGAGAAGCGTACGGCTCCCCGGAAATCCGCGATCTGTCCGCGGTGCTCGTCGGCCTCAACCACCGCATTACCATTCAGCCCATCATCGAGCATCCGAAGTCATTGAAAATCGCGCCCGATCTCATGCAGTACGCCACCGTCAAACACGTGGTGTTTGGCATCCACGATTTCTCCAAGGCAATGGGTATCCAGATCACCCCACGCCGCTGGACCGAGGAGTTGGCGTACTTCATGAATCAGGTACTTTTCGAGGCGCGCATCGCCGGCAAAGGTGTCATTGGCGGCGTTGAGACTCTTATCGGTCAATCGACCATGCCGGATACTTTTGTCGAACCAGACGATGTGCGACGCTGGCTCGATTTACACGGCGATGAAGAAAGCCGTGTCGTGTATGGTCACGCCTGCGAGGAGTCTGCGATGGGCATGACCGGCAAGCAGGT
>JBKJVA010000146.1:0-3037 GCA_046589675.1 Usitatibacteraceae bacterium | reverse complement strand
GTTGACCTCATCGGACATGCCGAGCGCCAATCGGCGCGACTCGCGATCAATGTCAGCAATCTTGAGGGTGAGACTCTCAAGGGTATCCTCGGCAAGATTTTCCGTCATCAGCGTCGGAAATCGGAGGTAGGCATACACGCCATAGAAACCGGACGCGATCACCACCATCATCAACGTGTAGGCAAGGGTGTGCACGTTCCAGCCAACCTGAAAACCGGTGTGGAGGGTGGCGATAACAATCAGCGACGCGCCCAGATAGATGTGTGCCGACAGCCAGCCCCGCACATCGCCGGTGGTGCGATAGCGACGCTTTTGTACCCCCAGCCACATCAGCCAGAAAATCAGTAACGCGCCAATCGTGCCTAACGTGTAACCGAGCGGTGTGCCGCCGTAGTGTCCAAGTGGATATTTGTACCAGCCGTAGGCAAAAATGACCGCCGCGACGACCAGCACGGCCAATTTTAAATATCGGTAATCCCGATATTCGAGAAAAGTACGATGACGCATGATGACTGTGGCCCCCTGAGGCTATTATTCAACAGGCCACCCCTCGGGACCCATCGACCATGCGGTTCAAATACCATAGGCCACTAGCAATACGCTAGCTCCACCAGGCATCATTTCCGCCCACGAGTAGTAAACAACTTCGCAACCACGCAACGCATATTGCGGGTTTTCAAGTGCAATAGCTTGGTCAAATATGCGCTTGAGTCTAACCCGTTTTGCTATTTAGTCAAACCAGAAATTGCGCTGTGCCAGCTTCCGGAACAAGCCGCAATGGGCCAAGCATCTATTGGGTTAAAAACGCTGGTGCAAAGACAATTTATTGCGCCGTATCCATCGCTATCTAACCAGGATTAAGACTGAACCGCGTTACTTATTAATGACATCGCAATTCCCGAAACGGTCGCCGTAACATGCATGTTCAAGGTCGGCGAACGATCGCCCGGAACTCGCCCCCGTTCCAATGTTTGTCGGCAGGCATCAATTGTCGACCGGCCCCGAATGTTCTGGACAATCGCCGCCACCTATGCCTTCTGGCGACTTTCCCGCGTAAAATCGTCACAATTTAGTGAATAATCAACAATTTGAATTAGCCAGCAACTAAGGTGGCTGCCTACGCCAACCTTTGATATGGGTCAAATCCCGCAGCCGTTTCCCCCCGGTGCGCAAGATATACTTTAGCACTTTTGCTTCTGTCGCGCCCCCTAAAACCCCTTACCGGCTGACCAGACTGTGCTTATTTTCTCAATCGTTGCATTGCTAATGCTGCTTGTCGCGTTAGCGTTTGTGGTAGTGCCGTTGTTGCGCGAACGTCCGTCGGCCGAGCCGGTCTCGGATATGGCGAGCAACGTGGCCATCTATAAGTCGCAACGTCGCGAGCTCGATGACGAATTGGCGCGCGGTGCGATCAGCGAAGCCGAACACTGCGCTGCAGTCGGCGAACTTTCGGCACGTGTGGTCGACGAGGTGCCAGAGCAGGGTTCGGCTGACTTGTTGGAGCAAACCAAGCCACCCTGGCGCCTTATCACGCTGCTTGCGGTTGCGATTCCAATAGCTGCTGTCTTGCTCTACGGCACCCTCGGCGTGCCACGTGCAATTGACATGGCCAGAGCGCCCGCGTCCAGTGATGGCGTTCCTGCTGCACATTCGGCGGCAAATCCCGGTGAAGAACCGCCGATGTCCGACAAGCAAATTTTAGCCATGGTCGATAGCCTGGCGCAAAAAATGCAGCAGAACCCGGACGATCCGCGCGGCTGGATCCTGCTGGCAAGATCACAGAATGCGCTGGGGCGTTATACAGAAGCGAGCGCATCATTCGAACGGGCGACCGCTCTCATGCCCAACGATGCGCAACTGCTGGCTGATTTTGCCGATGCTGCAGTGATGACTCAGCAAGGACGGTTCGAAGGCAAGCCATACGCGCTGATTAAACAGGCATTACAAATTGAGCCGAGCAATATGAAGGCGCTGGCGCTGGCGGGCACGGCAGAAATGCGGATGGGAAATCGCGCTGCTTCGCTTAAACATTGGGAGAAGTTGCAGACACTGGTGCCAAAAGACTCCGCCGACTACCGGGAAGTAGAGGCCATCATCGCCGAAGTAAAAACGACAAAAGCCGACGTGCCAGCGGCAATCGTGCCGCCGCCATCCGCGCCTGCGGTTGCAACAAATAAAGCGCCTGTAGAGAGCCCCGCAAAATCCACCGTCAAGGTGACAGGAAAGGTTGTTATCGCGGCGAATGTGGCGGCCAAGTTGGCACCTGGCGATACACTATTCGTGTTCGCACGTGCCAAGGAAGGCCCACGCATACCGCTTGCAGTGATGCGCTCGCCTGCGCCGAAAGCCGATGCATTTCCGGTTGCATTCGAACTGACCGACGCGATGGCGATGGCACCAGGCATGGCCCTGTCGTCGTTTTCCGAGGTGGTGATCGAAGCGCGCATTTCAAAATCCGGCAATGCGCAGCTTCAATCGGGCGACTTGTCAGGCGTCACCGATGTGGTGAAACCCGGCGCATCCGGGATCACTGTGACGATAGGCAAAGTCGCACCCTGATGCAACTCGACGATGCCAAAACTTCAACCGCAAACGCTGCGCATATCCTGGTTGCCAGCGACCTTTGCCTGGAGCGTGGCTCGCGCGCAATTATTCAAGGTTTGTCGTTCACCGTTAAGTCCGGTCAGGCATTGGTGCTGCGGGGAACTAACGGATCTGGCAAAACCAGTCTTCTTCGCATCCTGGCCGGTTTCACGCTGCCGGACGCCGGTAGCGTGGTTTGGGACGGCGAGCCTTTGAGAGCGCTATCTGCACAGCGGCGCAATGCCGCGCTTTACCTTGGCCATACCAATGCGCTCAAGGACGATTTCAGCGCGCATGAAAATCTAGTTGATGCACTGCTCATTGACGGTATGACCATTACTCCGGCCGCGCAACTGGCGGCGCTCGATAAAGTCGGCTTGCTTGATCGCCGCAATGTGCTGGCGAGACGATTGTCGCAGGGGCAAAAGCGACGCGTCGGATTGGCGCGGTTGGT
>JBKJVA010000054.1:0-3788 GCA_046589675.1 Usitatibacteraceae bacterium | reverse complement strand
GGCAGCACTCCAATCCGGCGAGCTCGATTTTATCCTCGACCCCGCCGTACAGGACATCGCCAAACTGAAAGAAGACCGCAATCTCAAAGTATGGGAGGGCGACGAGACGCGCATTATCTCAATCGCGCTGGATCAGGCGCGCGATGAATTATTGTTCTCGGATGTAAAAGGCAAAAACCCATTCAAGGACAAGCGCGTGCGCATGGCGCTTTACCAGGCGATCGATGTCAATGCGATCAAGATATCGATCATGCGCGGGTTGGCGACGCCGACGGCGCTCTCCACACCAAGCCCGGTAGGAGAAGGCATTCCGGCGGCGATGGATAAGCGTTTTGCGTTTGATCCCGTTGCGGCAAAGAAATTGCTGGCCGAGGCCGGCTACCCCAACGGGTTTGGCTTTACGTTGCACTGCCCCAACGACCGCTACGTGAACGACGAAAAAATCTGTGTCGCGCTCGCAAGTATGTGGGCGCGCATCGGCATTAACACCAAAGTCGAAACCATGCCGAAGGCGCAATACTTTCAGCGCACACCAAAAAAAGAATTCAGCGCATGTATGCAAGGCTGGGGCAATAACAACCGCGATGCCATGTTTACGCTTAAACCGCTATTCCATAGCCTGGACGATAAGGGTGCCGGCGACACCAACTACGGCAATTTCAAGAATGCGGCGCTCGATGACCTGATCGACAAAGCGGAAGTTGAAATGGAACCCGCAAAACGGCAAACGCTGATTAATCAGGCGGTCGAACTGGTCAGGAACGAGGTGCTGGTCATCCCGCTGCACCGCCAGGTGATTCCGTGGGTGTCGCGTGCAAATGTCAGCTTGATACATCGCTCTGACAATAAATTCACGCCGCTCTGGGTAACGATCAAATAGCAATTCACCATACCTTGCGGGAGGCGAATTGATCGAAATGGTTTCTAAACTTCCCTCTCCCCTCGCGGGAGAGGGACCGAGGGAGAGGGGGAAGCCTTTTCACGCCCACTTGAAATCATCCACAGTCCTGCAAACGTAAGCGCCCCATTAATAATCAGCAACTCCAGTCCGATTTCATAGTTGCCAAACAGCACCCGCTGATATTTGTCGATAAAAAAGCAAATGATCGGCGCGGTCAGCGCGATAAATGGAACGAGTCGATCACGAACGACCCTTCGCGTCAGAATCCCGAAAGCAAACATCCCCAGCAGCGGCCCGTAGGTGTAACCCGCGAGCTTCAGGATGAGCCAGATCATGCTCGGATTTTCAGCCCACTTGAACACCATCACCAATAGCAAAAACAGCGCGGCAAAGCTCAGATGCACGCGATGCCGCATGCGGGTTCGCTGCGCCTCATTCATGTCGGTGCGACGATTTATGCCGAGGATATCAATGCAAACCGACGAGGTCAGCGCGGTGATGGCGCCGTCCGCACTGGGAAAAAGTGCCGAGATGAGGGCGATGACGAAGATGATTTGTACCATCGCCGGGAGATGGCCCAGCACAACAGCCGGGAACAGCTTGTCGCCCGTTTCGGTCACACCGACGGTGGGCGCATACAGCGTGAGCAAGCCGCCGAGGTAGAGAAATAGCAGAACGACGCCGAGCATGATGATGCTCAAGGTGACCATATTTTTCTGTGAATCTGCCAGCGTCTTTACCGAGATATTCTTTTGCATCATCTCCTGGTCAAGACCGGTCATGGCAATCGCGATAAACACCCCGGCAAGGATTTGTTTGACGAAAAACTTGGCACTATCGACGTCCGTGGAAAAAATAGTCGACAGGCCGCGCTCATCCAATTGCACCAAACTCTGCCCCACGGAAAGTTGCAAGCCATCGAGCACATAATTCACGCAGATCACCAGGCCCGCCAGCATGCACGCGGTCTGTAAGGTATCGGTCCAGATGATCGTTTTGACGCCGCCTTTATACGTGTAAAGCACGATCATCACGATAATGACCAGGGCCGTCAGCCAGAACGGCACGTGCATCTGATCAAGAATGGCATCCTGCAAAATCTTCACCACCAGATACAGGCGTGCCGTGGCACCGAGCGTGCGCGACAACACGAAAAAAACTGCACCGGTTTTGTAGGCGTGCGGACCCATGCGCGTATCGAGATAGTGGTAAATCGAGGTGAGCTTCAGCCGGTAATAGACCGGTAGCAGCACAAAGGCGATCACGAAATAACCCAGCAACTGGCCGATGACTATCTGGAAATAAGTGAACGCATTTGCGCCAACTGCACCCGGAACACTGATAAAGGTCACGCCACTTAGCGAGGTCCCCACCATACCAAAGGCGACGAGCATCCAGTTGCTTTTGCGGTTACCAATAAAAAATGAGTCGTTGTCGGTGTTACGCGATGTAAACCACGCCACTCCGAGGAGCAGCGCAAAGTAGGCAATGACGAAGCAGAACAGCAGGGAGGGAGACATTGAGTAGTGAGTTGGTCGGGCAGGTATCGGCTCTTCCCCCTCTCCCTCGGTCCCTCTCCCGCGAGGGGAGAGGGAGGAAGAGCGTGGAAAAGCTCACGTCAGCACAAAACGCATTCTGCCATCACCCAGAGAGGTCGGACGTGTAAAGTACGCAAAACCTTTTTTCATTGGCTGCACACCTGACAAAAAAGACCACCCACATGACCCTCACCTATATCTGGACTGGATTTTTTATTGTTGGCTTTTTAGCGGCTCTCGCGCAATGGATGTTTCTAGGCGACGTCGAAGTATTCAAACGCATCATCGACGGCACCTTCACGGCGGCAAAGGTGGCGGTGATGGATATCGCGTTGCCGCTGGCCGGCATCATGACCCTGTGGCTGGGGATATTAAGCATCGGCGAAAAAGCCGGTGCCATCAATCTGCTGGCGCGAATCATCGCGCCATTTTTTTCACGCATTTTCCCGGAAGTGCCGAAGGACCATCCCGCGACGGGCCACATGATGATGAATTTTTCGGCCAATTTTCTGGGTCTCGATAACGCTGCCACTCCGTTTGGCCTGAAGGCAATGGAAAGTTTGCAAACGCTCAACCCAAACAAGGATGAAGCCAGCAATGCCCAGATCATGTTCCTGGTGCTCCACACCTCCGGCCTGACATTGATCCCGCTTTCGATCATGGCGCAGCGCGCGATCCTGGGTGCAAAAGATGCTTCCGATATTTTTATTCCGACGCTAATTGCGACTTACGTGGCTACCGTGGTTTCGATGGTTGCCGTTGCGATCAAGCAGCGCATCAATATGTTCGATCGCGTCATCCTCGGTTGGCTTGGCGGGCTCACCAGTTTCATCGTCGGCCTGGTCCTGTACATGACCTATTTCCTTACCAAAGAGGAAATCGAACTGTTCTCGAAAGTGGTGAGTAATCTCATCTTGTTCTCGATCATCGTCGGATTTATTATTGCCGCCCTGCGCAAACGCGTGGATGTTTACGATGCATTCATTGAAGGTGCCAAGGGCGGCATCGAGACCTCGTTGCGAATCATCCCCTACCTCGTCGGCATGCTGGTGGCTATCAGCGTGTTACGCAACTCGGGCATCCTGGGTTTTGTGGTCAGTGGATTTACCTGGTTCTTTACACAACTCGGCGTCAATACCGATTTCACACCGGCGTTACCGACAGCCCTGATGAAGCCGATCAGTGGCTCAGGCTCGCGAGCGATGATGATCGATGCAATGCAGACTTATGGAGTCGATTCATTCGTCGGCCGCCTCGCGTGCATTTTTCAGGGTTCGGCCGACACCACCTTCTACATCGTGGCGCTTTATTTTGGCTCTGTCGGCATCAAGAAGACGCGTTACGCAATC
>JBKJVA010000249.1:0-2152 GCA_046589675.1 Usitatibacteraceae bacterium | reverse complement strand
GTCACTGTTTGATAGCCTTTGGCAACAGGTTCCAGTACCGCCCGATCAACGGCGTCGTTGAAAGCGTAGGTCGCCCGATTGAGTCCCTCAAGCGGATCTGCCTTGGACGCTGTGGTTGAGGCGCACCCGGAAAGAAGCAGGAGACTGAACGCGGCCATTGCGACCAAGTGTTTTGGATTTATTGAAATCATGGTGGTGGTTTTATCAGGGGTGGTTAAAAAAATTAGTGAACGGAAAATCGCATCGAAAGATCGAGTGCCTCAATGTCTTTCGTCAGCGAGCCGACCGAAATGCGGTCAACGCCGGTTTCGGCGATGGCACGTACGGTTTGCAGATTGACGCCACCAGAGGCTTCGAGTTCCGCGCGGCCATTGGCTAATTTTACAGCCTCACGCAACAGGGCATTGCTCATGTTATCCAGCAGGATCAATTTGGCACCCGCGGCAAGCGCTTCACTGAGTTGATCCAATGTTTCAACTTCGATTTCTATCATAGTATCGGTCGGTGCCTGATGCTGCACGAGGGCAAATGCGGCCTGTAGCGCCGGCTTGATACCGCCAGCGACCATGATGTGATTTTCCTTGATGAGAATGCCATCGAACAGCCCGATGCGGTGATTGTGTCCGCCACCCATGTGCACTGCATATTTGGATGCCAGTCGCAGCCCCGGCAGGGTCTTCCTGGTATCGAGGATTTTGGCCTTGGTGCCGATCGCAGCCGTCACAAACCGTCTTGTATTTGATGCGATGGCAGACAACGTCTGCAGGAAATTCAGGGCAGCACGCTCGGCAGAAAGCATGGCGCGGGCATTGCCCGTGATCTCGCAAAGCTGACTATTTTCTGTGACACCTTCGCCATCTTCGACGTGCCAGAATATTTCGCAATCCGGGTCCAGTTCGCTGAAGCATCGTTCAAACCACGCGCAACCGGCAATGACACCTTCTTCGCGGGCGATGACACGGGCATGACCGCGCGCTGAAACAGGAATAAGTGCTGCCGTCAAATCACCGCCACGCAGGTCCTCGGCCAGCGCCCGGGTGACGTCTACCGTAATGACTTCTTCCAAATCGTGCATGTGCCTAAATGGTGCGTCCATACTTGAAATTATCCGCTAATAACCCCAAATCTGAAATAACAATAGATTTTTAGGGAAGTAAAAAATGAGAATGGACAAACTCACGACCAAGTTCCAGCAGGCGCTTTCTGACGCGCAAAGTATGGCGCTTGGAAATGACAACGGCTACATCGAACCGCAGCATTTGTTACTAGCGCTCATCAATCAGGAAGATGGCGGATCGGCCTCGTTACTTGCGCGCGCAGGTATCGCAGTTCCACGACTGAAAGCCGCGCTGGAAAAAGCGCTCAGGAACCTCCCCAAAGTCGAGGGGCAGGGCGGGGAAATTTCAGCATCACGCGATCTGGGCAATTTGCTCAACCTCACCGACAAAGAAGCGACCAAGCGCGGAGACGAATTCATCGCCAGCGAATTGTTTTTGCTGGCATTGCTACATGATAAAAGCGACACCGCCCGCTTATTCAAAGAGCATGGCGCCAACAAGCAGGCGCTTGAAGCCGCCGTGGTGGCAGTGCGCGGCACGGACGGGGTAAAAGATCAGGACGCCGAGGGCCAGCGCGAAGCGCTGAAAAAATACACGATGGATCTCACCGAACGCGCCCGCAATGGCAAACTCGATCCGGTGATTGGTCGCGACGATGAAATTCGCCGCGCCATTCAGGTGTTGCAACGACGAACCAAAAACAATCCTGTACTAATCGGCGAGCCCGGTGTGGGCAAGACGGCGATCGTCGAAGGCCTTGCGCAACGTATCGTCAACGGCGAAGTACCGGAATCGCTCAAGGACAAACGCGTGCTGTCGCTGGACATGGCGTCATTGCTGGCGGGTGCCAAATATCGCGGTGAATTTGAAGAACGGCTTAAGTCGGTACTCAAAGAACTTGAACAGGATGCCGGCAAAACGATCGTGTTCATCGATGAGCTACACACCATGGTGGGTGCTGGCAAAGCCGAAGGTGCGATGGACGCCGGTAATATGTTGAAACCGGCGTTGGCGCGCGGCGAGTTGCATTGCATCGGCGCGACCACGCTCGACGAATACCGTAAGTACGTTGAAAAAGATGCTGCGCTCGAACG
>JBKJVA010000139.1:0-8392 GCA_046589675.1 Usitatibacteraceae bacterium | reverse complement strand
CGTTTCGATGGATCGCGGAAGAAGTTATCAAGCGAACCTTCGATTGTTGCGAGATTCACCTGCACTTCCTGACCCACCTGAAACATCAGCATGCGTTCCTGCGCGCGCTTGGATATATCATCCATGAGCGCGGAGGTGCCGGTCTTGGCCGGGGGTAGAACTGCTCCCGTCATCGCCCCTTTAAGGCGTTCAATAACGTTGTTGGCTTGCGCACCAAAGTCGGACGCTTGCCGGAAATAATTTTCCAGCGCAGACTCCAGAAATAGCAACGCTGTTGCCATTTCCAGCGCCTGTACTTCGCTAACAGGTACTTGCGCCTTTCGTAAATGCACGCCCACAGCGCCCAGGATTTGGACGACCTCCGCCAAATCCTTGTTCGGCTGTTGCTGCGCTAAGCTATAAAACGGCGTACTTTGTGCAACAAACTGCTCCAGAGAGGCGCGGTTTCCACTCGTAAACTTGAGCCAACTTTCCTTTTGTTCCTGAACGTGATCGCGCAGTCCTCGAATCACTGCTTTAAGCCGGTCGTCTGCACCAAGCGCGCCATGCGTCACCGGAATCGCGAGCAGTTCATCGAGACGATAGAGTTCGCGGATTCTTTTCAATCGTTCGGTATTGGCCTTGGACCTGCCAATGACCAGCAGTATGTCGCGAAACAATTTTTCTGGAATTTTTTGCACCCCATCGATCAGCAATTTGATCTGCTGATCGATCTTGCCAAACAGTTGCACCGCCATCGTGCCCGCGTCATCCGGATTCGTTGCCACGGCATCAAAAAAACCGCTCGCGGCGTACCAGAATGAAACAGTTGGCGACGTTACCTGCAGCGCTTCAATCGCCAGCGTCGCGTTGCGCATTTCGCGGGCACCACCGACCATGTCCTTGTCGCGCAGAAGTTTCAGCAGACCCGCCTGATACATGGCGCGTCGCTGCTTGATTGCTTCTGCGAGCATCTCCGGTTTGGGCAGTGCGATGGTGTTGTCGGGCATCAACACGGCGAGTGACAGGTCTGGTGAAAATAAATCAGTCTCAGAGGCGTCAGCAGCACCACGTGCTTTATTGACTTCAAGATACGCACGCGCCAGCAACATCGGGCGGTCAGGTTCGCCCGCCATCAAACTATCCAGATACGCGGAGAGGCTTGCCGTTGCGGTCTGGGCGGTGGCAATGCGCTGCGGTGCCTGCGCGCGCGCGTTTGGATCGTTTTCGAAACTTCCAACCAGCTTTTCAATTTCCTCGTTAAATCGCGTGGCCGCCCCAAGCCCCACCATGGTCAATGCACCCGTCACCTGGTGTAGATGCGTGGCTGCATATTTGGCCGCCTTGGAATCCCCTGGATTGGCAGCTAATGCCTCAAGGTGCGTGCGCGTCTCAGTGAGCGAATGTTCGATCTCTGCTTTCACCCAGGATAATGGACCGATATCGAACGCAGGTTTGGGATTGAGTGCCATTTATTGCGAGCCGGATATCGATTGAAATATGAGTGTGAATTTGCAGGTTGTTATAGCTTGAACCCAGAAACAGAAGCTTTGAGATCCGAGGCTACATCGGCCAGCTCCTTAATCGACGAAGCTGTCTGCTGGGTGCCCGTGGTGGTTTGACGATTGATCTCAAGAATGTCCTGCATGTTGCGCGCAACCTTGTTGGCTGACGCTGCCTGCGCTTGCGTATCGGCAGAGATTCGCTGAATAAGGTTTGCCAGGTTCTTGGTAACCGTATCGATCTCGCTCAACGCTTGACCGGCCGCGTCGGAGAGCTTTGCCCCCTCGACCACACCTGTCGTTGATTTTTCCATGGCGGCAACCGCATCCTGCGTATCCGCCTGAATGGTCTTCACAATCGCGCCGATCTGCTTGGTCGCCTCGCCGGAGCGCTCGGCCAGTCGCTGCACTTCTTCGGCAACGACAGAAAAACCGCGCCCGGCTTCACCCGCCGAGGCTGCCTGAATAGCCGCATTCAGCGCCAGCACGTTGGTCTGTTCGGTAATGTCGGAAATGAGCTCCACAATCTCACCAATTTCCTGGGAGCTCTCGCCCAGTCGTTTAATTCGTTTTGACGTTTCCTGGATTTGTTCACGAATATCGTTCATGCCGGAGATGGAGTTCTGCACGGCGACCCGACCTTTGTCGGACGCCGCCAGTGAACGCATCGCAACCTGAGAGGACTCCTCGGCATTCGACGACACGGTGGTCAACGTTTTGGCCACGCCAAGCACTTGTTGGGTTGTCTCCTGAATTTCCTTCGATTGTTTTTCCGCCGCGTCCAGCAACTGTACCGATACGGCTTGCGCCTGTTGGGATTTCGCCGATACCGATGTTGACGCATTGTTCACGCCCGTTACCAGCGTGCGCAATTCGTCGATTGTATAGTTCATCGAATCCGCGATGGCACCTGTAATGTCTTCTGTCACTTTGGCGCGAATGGTCAGGTCACCGTCAGCCAGATCGCCCATTTCATTAAGGAGCCGCAAGATCGCCTCCTGGTTACGCTTATTTTCTGTTTCGGATTCTGCAGCACGCTTGCGCGCATCCGATAGAAACACCGCCGCGATCAGCCCAAGAAAGATTAACGCGAATAGACCCAGCACGAGTGCGAGGATGAGCGGAAGTTTTTGCTTTTCCACGGCGAGCGCATTTTGCAACTGTTCCACGTTAGCCAGAAGCTGCTCCGAACCCTGCTGCAACACCCGACCTGATTGACGCGCCGACACCAGCTTCTGAACGCTTCCTAGTATCGGCTTGATGTTCTGCTCAAAACTATTAAACGATTCGCGTAACTTCATCAGCTTGGCCTTTGCGTCGCCGTCACGCAAGGCACTGATGCCGAGCGTGTCTGAACCTGATTCCAGCGCCTTGACCAACTCGCGGAAATCGTTGGTGTCCTTGCCCATCAGGAAGGGTACGGTGGGATCAATGATCTCGCCGCCGAGAATTTCGGCCGACCCACGTCCGAGCCGTTCAGACAGGAAGGTCAGGCGGTTCACCTTCAGTACTTGCACCGGCGGTGCCCCCGATTGCTGCATCAACCCAGTCAGATCCTGGGACAACTCGGCAAGTTCTTCAGAGCCCGCGCGAACCTGCGCGATATTTCGGGAGAGCTCGGAAAGGTCATTCTTGGCAGCCAGGATGGCAGTGGCAGCATTGGATCCGTCCGCAAAGCGTTTGGTCAACTCCTCAAGCCGGGAAGTGAGCTCTTCACTGGCGCGGGCACCTGGGACGGTGGTGTTAAAAGCCTCGCCACCTTTGTTCAGAACCTCAAGGTAGCGCTGAAACTCGTCCCGACTATCCTGCAATTGCGGAAACGACGCCAAGTCGCCGCGAGCCGCGAGCCCGGCGGATTTCGCCAAACGCTGCGAATGGTACTGCAGTTGTGAGGTAATGTTTGCAAAGGTGGAACTATTACTGCGACCGATGGCGTCCAGGACAATCGCACCGACGGTCAGCGCGCCGAACAACCCAGCGATGGTGAGCAGAATGGGCAACTGCTGTTCGACTGACCGTTTACCAATGAACGGCAACTTGAAGCCGCTACTTTTTTTTGTCGGTTTGGTGCCACTGGCCGCCGCAACATCTGCCTTGATTTTTCGAGTCTGGGTGCCTGTTGCACTGCCTGCGCTTGTCGTCGGCCCGGAGCCCGTCGATGCACTGAACCTATTCTTCTTGCTGCCAAACAGTTTGTCGAAAAAAGACCTTGGAGTCGTGCCACCGGAGGCCACCTTGGCCGGCGCACTCGGCGTCGCCACGGTTTTTTTTGTGTCCTTGTTCGTCAGGGACGGTATTTTGAGTGCCATGGGCTTCTCCGTTACTTGCTTGATATGATCGTTTCAAACACTGCTAAGCGGCTGCTGCCGTCGTTACGATGCCGACTTCGAGAAATCGTGCCTCACGCGTCAAGCCCGATAAATCCAATTCGTACCAGCGTGTGCCGCCCGCATCTCGATAAACACCTTTTATCCACGGACGTGCGACCCCAGCTTCGAGTGTTTCGGGCGTAAATTGCTCGGGATTGTGCAGGCCCAACATACGGCTCACGAGGAAGCCCGACCCTTCAATCAACTTTTCTGCCACCAGGATTACCCGTCGCTCCATCCCAGGCCCAATCACCGGCTGACCCTGATATGCAGCAAAATCGGCAATCGAATAAAGCTTGCCGCGAATGTTTGCAACACCCCGGTACCACGGAAGTGTCAACGGCACGGGAACAATGCCGGGAACCGGGATTACCTCCGAGACATCGGCAAGATTTACCAGCCAATTTACCTGGCCCACCTGAAAACCGAGTCTGGACAACACCGTTTTGCGGGACGCCGCATCGCGAATACGCAGTGCCACCCCCTGCTGAAATTCGCGAAGACTGATCTTTCTTGCCATGGTCAAGCCATCCGATAAATAGCTTGGAAACTCAACCGAGTGCCTTTATTTTCGATAAGAGCTCGGTGCCGTTGACGGGCTTGACCAGATAGTCTTTTGCACCTTGGCGCATCCCCCAGATCTTGTCTGTTTCCTGATCTTTGGTGGTGCAGATGAAAACCGGAATATGCTTGGTGGTATCCGCGCGCGTGATTGCTCGAGTTGCCTGAAAGCCATTTAGTCCCGGCATGACCACATCCATGAGGATGAGATCAGGCAATTCGGCCTTGGCTTTCTCAACACCTTCTTCGCCGCTGTTTGCGATGATGACGGCATAACCCGACTTTACTAATAGCCCTTCAAGAAAAGCGCGTTCGGTGGGGGAGTCGTCAACGACGAGAATTTTTTTGACGGCCATTTTTTGCTCCTGAGATGAGGTTCGATGCGTTCATAGTTTGATATTGCTTTTTCCCGCTAGACGGCATTGCCCGCGTGGCGATCAGGCAAGTGGGCCTCGACCGCTTTCAACAAACTATCCTTTGAAAATGGCTTGGTGAGGTACTCGTCAGACCCAACCATGCGACCGCGCGCGCGATCAAACAGGCTGTCTTTGGACGACAACATGATGACTGGCGTGATTTTGAATTTTGAATTTTTTTTGATCAACGCACAGGTTTGGTAGCCGTCAAGCCGCGGCATCATGACATCCACAAAAATAAGATCCGGATGGTGATCAGCAATCTTGACGAGGGAGTCGAATCCATTCTCAGCCAGAATGACCTGGCAGCCAGCCTGCATCAAGAAAATTTCGGCGGAACGACGAATCGTATTCGAGTCGTCGATCACCATGACTCTAACTCCCGCCAACGGTTTTGCTTCGCTCACGAGGCTCTCTTCCTGAACGGACGCATTAAATTGCGTAATCAACATTTATTGTCGCGGCTGCCATCGTACTCGCAAACAGCGAACGCTATTGCGTGCATGCATTTCGTTGTGGCAGTCTCCCATCTAGACGCAAAACGTTTATCCTTGTTCGTCTGATGATGTGCGCAAAGGGTATCCCGCTTTTGTTTAAGAAACAATAAGAAACCACCTGATTTCACTATCTTTTGCAAATTGCCTACGCTGCAAACTCGCGGCCAAGGTCGCTGCGGCTTAGATTTCGACCATTTCGAAGTCCTCCTTGCGCGCACCACATTCTGGACAGCACCAGCTTACCGGTACGTCTTCCCAGCGTGTAGCAGCGCTGATGCCGTCATCCGGCCAGCCGACCGCTTCGTCGTACATTAGTCCGCACACGAGGCACATCCAGACTTTGTTGGCGGCTTCAAGCGCATCCATGTTCAACTCTCAAAGGCTACAATAGTTTATTGTGTCTCGCACGGGGCGGTTCACGCGTTGGCCGAAAAACACGCATCATAGCGGCTGCGACGGCGGAGTGCCATTCGCGCCCTATGCGCCGCATCACTTTCCACTCCCTAAACCATTAAAACATGCCCGAATTCATCAAAGCCCCTCCGGCCGTTCTATCTTTTGCGGCGACCGATCCTTCGGGTGGCGCCGGCATTCAGGCCGATATTCTCACGCTGGCGAGCATGGGTTGTCATCCTCTGTCCGTGATCACTGCGATCACCGTACAAAATACCTCAGGGGTGGAATTGATTTCGCCCGTGGATGCTGACTTGGTAGCCGACCAAGCCCGTGCCATCCTTGAAGATATCCCGGTCGCGGCATTCAAAATTGGTGTGTTGGGCAACGCGGAAATCGTTGCAATTGTCGCGGAAATCGTGTCGGATTATCCCGAAATTCCGCTCATTCTGGATCCGGTATTGGCATCTGGCCGCGGCGATGAATTTGCCAATGAAGAGACGCTGTCCGCGATCCGGGAGTTGCTGATTCCACAGTGCACGGTGATTACGCCGAATACGCCGGAATTGCGTCGATTGGTGCTGGAAGACGATGAAGATGACGTTGGTATTGAAAAGTTATCCATGCGTTTGCTCGACATGGGTTGCGAGTATGTCCTGGTTACGGGTACCCACGAAGCGACACCAGACGTGATTAACACACTATTTTTCGAAAAGGGAATCGTGCGCAGCGACACCTGGCAGCGCCTGCCGGGCAGCTATCACGGTTCAGGTTGCACGCTTGCATCAGCGTTGGCGGCAACAATTGCGCGTGGCCTCGACATTTCCGAAGCGGCGCGGGAAGCGCAGGAATACACCTGGCAAACGCTCAAATTCGGCTTTAGACCCGGAATGGGGCAGTTTTTACCCGACCGGTTGTTTTGGGCGCGAGATGATGAAAATGAAGACCGTGCGTCCCCGGCAATGGTTCCTGGCGAAATACGCCAAACCAGCGGGCCCCGGCATTGAATGTCGATGACATGCGCGGACTGTATGCGATTACGCCGGAGACTTTGGATTTAAGCAAACTCATTGAGCGGGTCCGCCACGCCATCGCTGGCGGTGCCTCTGTCATCCAGTATCGTAGCAAGCTCAATGCTGACATCGCCAGAAAACAGGCTGAAGCGCTACGCGCGGTAACCAGCGTGACCGGCACGATATTCCTCGTGAATGACAATAGCGACCTCGCTCTATCCGTTGGTGCAGACGGTGTGCATATCGGGCGCGATGATGGTGACGCAGACGCCATTTCCCGCATTCGGGATCAATGTGCGAAACGTATTACAACCGGTCGATCAGCAGCGTTCATGATCGGCGTATCTTGCTACAACGAACTGCCGCGCGCGGAAACAGCCGTCGCGGCAGGGGCGGACTATGTTGCCTTCGGTAGTTTTTTTCCTTCGCTGACCAAGCCGACTGCGGCGCATGCGGACGTTGCGCTCATTCGCGAGGCGAAAGCCAGCTTTGCGGTGCCCATCGTGGCCATTGGTGGCATTACAGTCGAGAATGCGCAGCAATTGATATCGGCCAATGTTGATGCGGTGGCGGTGATTACAGACTTGTTTGACGCCGACGACATCGAACTGCGCGCACGCCAATTTACCAACCTCTTCAAATTCCGAGACCATGTTCATCAATAGCAAAGTTCTGTTCGAAAAGTCCCAACGCGTTATCCCAGGTGGCGTCAATTCACCAGTTCGCGCTTTCCGCGCAGTCGGCGGGACACCCATTTTTTTCCGCGAAGGCAATGGCGCCTATCTCTGGGACGCTGATGGCAACAAGTTTATCGACTACGTCGGTTCGTGGGGGCCGGCAATTTTGGGCCACGCCCACCCTGATGTTGTCCGCGCCGTACAGGAGCGCGCCGCCAAGGGTATGTCGTTTGGCGCGCCGACGGAGGCGGAGCTACACATGGCCGAGCGCCTGTGCGCATTGTTGCCGTCGATCGAGCAGGTGCGATTAACCAGCTCCGGTACCGAGGCCACCATGAGTGCCATCCGTCTGGCGCGTGGCTTTACAGGTCGCAACAAGATTGTGAAGTTTGAGGGTTGTTACCATGGTCACGGCGATGCGCTACTCGTTAAGGCCGGGTCGGGGGCGCTTACCTTCGGCAATCCTAGTTCGGCTGGTGTACCCGCCGAAGTGGTCGCGCATACGATTGTGCTCGACTACAATGATCTTGACGACCTGGAAGATTGCTTTCAAAAAATGGGTGCAGAAATCGCCTGCGTCATTATTGAACCGGTGGCGGGTAACATGAATTTTGTGCTGCCGGACCAAGACTACATGGATGCACTGCGGGGCTTGTGTACGAAACACGGTGCGGTGCTTATTTTTGATGAGGTGATGACCGGTTTTCGCGTTGGCCTCCGCGGCGCGCAAGGTTACTTTGGCATTACGCCAGACCTTACCACGCTGGGAAAGGTAATCGGCGGTGGCATGCCGGTAGGCGCTTTCGGCGGACGCCGCGACATCATGTCGCGTCTAGCACCGGTAGGCGACGTGTACCAGGCCGGCACGTTGTCGGGAAATCCGGTTGCCGTTGCTGCAGGGCTGAAAACGCTTGAGCTCATTGCAGCGCCGGGCTTTTTCGAATCGCTGGCGCGGACCACATCAGAACTTGTCGCGGGCCTGCAG
>JBKJVA010000257.1:0-6881 GCA_046589675.1 Usitatibacteraceae bacterium | reverse complement strand
CGGCGAATTTCTCACCATCACCATGATGCAGGATGTATCAAAGTCGGGGCAGGTGCCAATACTGTTCGGTTAGTCGAATTTGCACCGTTCGCCATGAGCTTGTCGAAGGGTCTGCGTGGTTCGACAGGTTCACCACGAACGGTTAAACGAACAGTATTGGGGCTGGTGCCACAACATGCGCCTACATCGGCAAATCCGGGTGCGGACGGGCCATGCAGCGGTACGCAGAGTTAAGCAGCGGCAAAAAGATGCAATTGCACGAGCAACTGAATCTTGCTGTTCGTAGACGGCGACACGGAGGTGAACTCGACTCCCGTGTAGGTATGGCCGTCGAAAATTTTGGTATTCACCGTTTTGCCATATAGGTCGCGCGCCACGTAATCAACCTCTGGCAGGGAAATCTCCATTTTCAGATCGGTCATCGGTGCGAGTACCTCTGGGGTTTCGATCAGCACGCCGTGATAACCGATGTCGTGAATGATGCCGCTATACAGTTGGGGAATAACCACGTTTTCGAGGACAATTTGATAGCGGAAGGGTACCTTGACGACAACGCGATGGCTGCGCCGGACTTCCTGCCGGGGCACGTGCAGCCCGCGTGTCGGGATCGACAGCACTTCATAGAGATTGACCGGCTCTGATTTTCCTTTGACACTGACACTCATTGGGTCCGACACGACAACAAAGTCGCTTGACCGTTTGTAGGTACTCTCGCTAATCAATACCTGACCGCGCAGACTGAAGGCCTCAATGCGCGAGGTAAGATTGACTTCATCGCCGATCACGGTGTACTCCGAGTAGACGTCCGATCCCAGGGTGCCCGCGAGCACGTTGCCGGTATTGATGCCGATCCCCATAAAGAGTTCGAGAAGGCCGCTATTGCGTTGTTTGGTGCTGTAGTCGCGCATCCACACCTGCATTTCCACGGCACAGCTTAACGCGCGTGCAACATCGTCGCTGCGACTGCGCGGCGCGCCGAACAACGCCATGATTGAATCGCCCATGAATTTATCGATGGTGCCACCGTGCTTGAAGATGATTTCGCTCATCTTGATCAGCACAGGATTGAGCATCCGCAGCACTTCACCGGCCGAGAGGTCCGCTGAAATCGCCGTGAAGCCTCGAAGATCAGCGAGCAGGATCGAGACCTCGCGATTCTGGAATTCGTAATCCTCGTTCGCTGTCGAGTCTCCATTCTGAATACTCGACAGCAACGTCTCAATTTCGAGCGCGCACGCGTCGGACAGATAGTGCCCCGAATCGCGCAACACCAACTTGCGAATGCGCGACACTGCGATCAAGTGGGACGAGGCCTTCATGAGCATGCGCTTTCTTAAGCTATTGGTCAGTTAAGAGCCGGTATGCCAGCCAGATTCTATGGCAAAAAAACTGCAAGCGCTCAATATCCTGCAATGAGCCGGTGCTAACACAGTCAGTTCTTATGGACAAGCGTATTGCACTCATCGTCGGTGCGGGGCCTGGCATCAGCGGTTCATTCGGTGAAGCACTGGTCGCGGATGGGTATAAAGTCGCTCTTGCTTCACGCAGTTTGGTGAAGTTAAAACCAATTGCCGCCGCAATGGGTGCGATAGCTTTCGAGGTCGATGGCCCTGCCGGGATTCATGTGTTGCACTTCATCATTGACGGCACCTGCTGTGGCTGCGCAGCCCGAATGGCATCGTAATATTTCGATCATTAAACTGATACCACCTCAGGTTGACTCGCCGTGCACCCTGTTGGCGAGTCGTATTCGCAGGCTCATCTCGCGGGCCAGATTCGAAACAATAGTCATCGCAATGCGCGGATTCGTAACCGCAAGCTTTTCAAACGTCAAACGATGGAGCACGTAACACGCCAGGGACTCATCTGCGGTTACGGTCGCTGAACGACGCTCGTTGTCGAGTAAAGCCATTTCGCCGAAGACGGTGCCGGATGAAAAAGTAACCAGTCTCCGATCCCCCGACGGAAGTTGAATATGCACGCTCGCAGATCCGCTCAGGATGATATAGAGCGCATCACCTGCTGCGCCTTGCTCAAATACCGATGAGCCATCCGGGTATTCACGCCTCGCTAAAAGTGACTGCAGGACTTCCTGCTCAGATGCTTCCAACCCTCGAACGATATCGAGCTGCTCGAACGGATGGTCGCCGTCAAACTTAATACTGCTTCGAATAGCGATGAGAAGGTGGTTCTCACACCATTCAAGGGCGCGGTCCAGATCCGGGAAGAAGCGTTCACGTGTGAGTACATCTGCCACGCCGTGATCACGCAATAACACAGCAGTCTTCGAGTGTTCGGTTTGTCCGGAAATCAGCATATGAACGCCCAAAGCTTTCATGCGCTGTGAGGTCTGCACAAGAATTTGTGCGCCTGTACTGTCGACCTCAGTCACGCGGGCGACATCGAGGACCACGTATTTGACGTTTTGCGCAATGGCTGTGTCGATACGATTGTGTAACTGCTCCGCAGAGGCAAAAAATATCGGCCCCTCCAGCTCAATCATCATTATGTGACCACCGCTGCTGTCCAGTTTCTCGATATCAGCCGCCGTTCGCGAACGACGCGAGTGCATTTTATCTCCGTAGCGCACGCTGCGTACCATGCCCTGGCTCATTCGCACCGTAAAGACGATAACTGAAATAATAATTCCAAAACCAACTGCGACCACAATTTGACCGGTAAGGGCCACGGCGGTCACCAGCAGTATCACCACAAAGTCGACCGAAATGTTTTGCCACTTGATGACCTGACGCTTAATAATTTTCTTGATGAGATTAAACGTCCAGCGATCAAAAAGCTGGCTGCCTACAAAGATCACGATTGCCGCAATCACGACCTTTGGAATGACACCGACCAGCGGCGCGAGAAAGGAAATAATAAGTAGAAACATGACGCCATGCGTGAATAGCGACAGCGAATTCCGGGCCCCTGAGCGAAAATTGGTAGTAGTCGCGCCCAAACTGATCGAACCGGCGATCCCGCCGAGGAGGGGGGTAATAGCATTCGCAGCTCCAATGCAGAGCAATTCTCTGGTGCTGTTTCCGCGTTGCCCGGACAAATTTTCTACTACCTTTGCACTGATTAAAACATCCAGGGACGCGACTACCGCTATGGACGCAGCCGCAATTACCATCGCGGGCAAAGCATTGAGAAACCCTGGTAACTGTGTCACCGCCATGATGCCCCCGAATTCATGGCCGTCAGGGATGCGGATGGGAATTTTCCCAAGTGTCTCGCCAAGGTCTGCAGAAAGTCCGGCTGCGCCAAGTAAATAAAAAATCAGCGTCCCGCCAATTAAACCAGTGAGAATCGGCGGGACCGACTTGATGATTCGATGACCATTGAATATAAGTGCGAGCGTAACAAAGCCGAGAATAAGTTGTAAAAACTGAGTCTCGGAAATTATCGCAAGCCAGTCATGCATCGCAGGGGTTTGGGTCCAGCCGAGGAGAATGTGCAATTGCGATATCATGATTGTGATCGCGGCAGCATTTTGAAATCCCGCCATCACTGGTGTCGGAATGAATTTGACTAAGCGCGGGAGGCGGGCAAAGGCAAATATAAGTTGAAATACGCCGGCCATCGCCAGCAACAGAAATAAGGCCGACATGACGACGGCAGGGTCATCCTTTGGCAACCATTCCGCCCCAACCAGCAGGGTAGTGGAAACCGACGCAATCGAGAACGATACCAAACTTCGCGGCGCATAG
This sequence comes from Usitatibacteraceae bacterium, assembly GCA_046589675.1. Classification (GTDB taxonomy): domain Bacteria; phylum Pseudomonadota; class Gammaproteobacteria; order Burkholderiales; family Usitatibacteraceae; genus UKL13-2. The sequence goes on along the minus strand of JBKJVA010000257.1, from coordinate 3,171 downwards.
ATCGCCACACCACGAGCGCCGACCAGAATCGCAATCAGGCTCAGGAACGCGGCCGAATATAGTCCCGCCATCATGCCCAAAACGGTATATTCCGGCCCGAATGGCGCCAGCGCCAGTACGCCCAGACCCATCGACAATGGCAACGACACTACGGTAGCGATGAGCCCCGCAACGATATTGCGATACGGTTCCACTCCCCAACCTACGGGAACCGATGAAAATTTCCAGGAGGATGAGACGGCGATGGAATCAAATATGCGTGATTGCAATTTCAGGCCCCTAAAATACGAACAAAATGAATTGAACCTGCTTTTTACCAGCGCTTCGACAAAACGCGTGACACGCGCCTGATCGCCAGTCGCCCGCCCGCCCGCAGCATTCAGCCGTTACTTCTTTGGAGTGATGCTGGCGTCTTCAATAAGCAACGGGTAAGTGTAGCCGCTACCAAAGTCGCGGTTCACTGCCACCACGCCAGAAATGATGACCAGGTCGCCAACCTTGGCGGTCTGCTTGCTCGTCACAATCAGGTTGTTGTTACTGGCATCGCCCGTGCCATCTTGCACATGAACAAAGTTACGCCCCATGATGCCATTGTTGACCTTGACCACCTTGCCATTGGCAGTGATCGTCTTGCCGACGAGGGACGCCTTGTTCTGGTTTATAGCCGCGACGGTTTTTAGATCAGGTTTGGCAGCGGATACATTGAATGACGCGAGCCCCATGGTGGCCATAAACGCGGCCAATACGATTGCCAGAATTCTCATGAAAACTCCTTTGATTGATTGAAAGTATGCAGGGTAACGCGTACCGCAGTATATCTTCAGCATGCGCGTTCGTCTGCGGCAGAGAGTTGGCTTGCACTGGAGAATTTACCGAGTACCATGAGGAATACGGCGCTGTATGAGCATTTCCGGAACGCTGATCATCCTTGGGCTGTGCAGTTTACATTCCCCGCAAATGTCAAATGTGTATAGCGCGCGTTACAGCAATAAAAATCAGACCCGCCTGTTTCGAACAATAAAAAATTAAGTCAAAAGCCTCCATGCGAATACGTACTTATCTCGCGATCATGGCGGCGGCAATATTCTTGCCCATCTTGCTTGCGGGCACCACAGCCCTTGAGAAAATCCGCCAGGAAGAACGCGACACCTCAATACGTAGTTTGAAAGAGACAGCGGCTATTTCTTTCCTGGCACATAGGGCGCAACGATGTCGTGACGGTGACTGCAACGTTGTGGTTGCTGCGGATCGTTCACGGTCTGGCAGTATCATAAAGTGCTCAGGAGAAATCCTGGGCCATTTTATTTTCCGACGCTCGTCATCCAATGCATAGTTCCTTCACCACACTTCGCCGCATCCCGCCCGCCATCTGGGCACTCGGCTTCGTCAGCCTGCTGATGGATATTTCATCCGAATTGATCCATAGCCTGCTACCCGTATTCATGGTCACCACGCTCGGTGCCAGCATGTTTGCGGTGGGACTGATCGAAGGCATTGCGGAAGCGACTGCATTGATCGTGAAGGTCTTCTCGGGCGTCTTGAGTGATTACTGGGGTAAGCGCAAGCCTCTGGCGGTGATGGGTTATGGCCTTGGCGCGATTTCAAAGCCGTTGTTCGCGATCGCCGCCTCGGTGGAATTTGTGCTGACTGCACGATTGCTGGATCGCGTCGGTAAAGGCATCCGCGGCGCGCCCCGCGATGCGTTGGTAGCCGATATTGCACCCACGGAACTGCGCGGCGCGGCGTTCGGCTTACGCCAATCGCTCGATACGGTGGGCGCGTTTGTGGGCCCGCTTCTGGCCATCGGATTGATGGTGTTATGGGCAAATGATTTCCGCGCCGTGTTCTGGGTGGCGGTCATCCCGGCGTTTCTGGCCGTTGGCTTGTTGTTTTTTGGCGTGCAAGAGCCGGAAAAGCGTCAAGGCACCCAGCGGATCAATCCAATCCGCCGCGAGAATCTGCGGCGCCTGAGCAATGCCTACTGGTGGGTGGTGGCGATCGGCGGCGTATTTACCCTCGCACGATTCAGCGAGGCCTTCCTCGTGTTGCGTGCGCATGAAGGTGGGCTGTCGGTTGCGCTGACGCCGCTGGTGCTGGTCGGCATGAACGTGGTCTACGCGGTGGCGGCCTATCCGTTCGGAAAACTCTCCGATTCGATGAGCCATACGCGGCTGCTGGTTTATGGCCTTGTGGTCCTGATCGCTGCTGATTTCGCGCTCGCCTACAGCAATCACTGGGCCTGGGTGAGCGCAGGCATCGTGCTGTGGGGCCTGCACATGGGGATGACGCAAGGTCTGCTCGCGACCATGGTCGCCGATACTGCGCCCGAGGATTTGCGCGGTAGCGCATATGGCTTTTTCAATCTCGTCAGCGGTGTTGCGCTATTGGTGGCCAGTGGCTTGGCCGGCTTTATCTGGGATCGACTCGGCGCGTCATACACCTTCGTTGCAGGGACGCTGTTCTGCGCCGTCGCATTGGTCATGATCGCTGTCGCACCACGCTCTCTCCACAGTCATAAAAAACAAAAAACGCAGAGCGCCATTTGACGGGTATCGTGGCGGCATTTCAAGCCAGAAGGCCCGTCGATGCTGGAGTTTGGCGATTGGGAACTTCTAATAACCTCAAAATTTCGTCATTCCAGCGGGGCCTGCCCCAGCGTGTTTTAAGGTGGGGGCTGGAATCCAGTACATCGTTTAATCAAGTAATTGGGTGGACTGGGTCCCAGCCTACGCTGGGACGACGGGGTTTTTAGAAGTTCCCGATTTAAATGGGTCGCTGCTCAACCTGCGCAACAGCTACCTTGCGCCTGTATCGGCGGGCACTTTACCGTGCCGTAACTGCAGAAAACGCAACAATCGCCGCGCTTCGGCTTGAGCAACGTTTTGCATGAGGTGCACTCGTAATACCACAGGCAGGCATCGGTTGGCATCAGTTCCGCCTTGCTTGCACCGCATTCAGGACAGGTGATCGCGCTTTCCAGGACGACGTTACTTTCCGGTGTCATTTCTTTACCGTAGTCGGAAAGCCAATGTCCGTGACGGCCTTTGCCAACCGTTCAGGCTGCGTTTTGTCCGGATCAAATTTAATCTGGGCGATTTGCAATTTGTAATCGACACTGGCCTCGGTGACGCCGGGTTGTTTTTTAAGTAATTGTTTGACCGTGAGCGGACA
>JBKJVA010000236.1:0-5131 GCA_046589675.1 Usitatibacteraceae bacterium | reverse complement strand
TGCGCGCAGCGCACGCACTTTCGGCGGTGTCGGTACCGCTTCGGCCTTGATGCACACCACCGAAGCGACTTCTTTCACGATGCGCAATATCAACGGCACCGACATGTGTACTTCGGTGGATGCCGGATGATCCTGCAAGACGATTGGCAGCTTGGTGCCGCTGGCAACGCGCCGGTAATACTCAACGATGCGCTCGTCACCGGGTACCGGCTCCTTGGCCGGTGCGACCATGATCGCATCGGCGCCCAGATCCTCGGCCATGCGGGACAAATACGCTGCTGCGGTTGACCCGGCGTGGCTGGTGCCGACGATGACGGGCAGTCGCTGATTGGCTGTCGACACTGCGCCCTTGATCAGTGTCTCGCGTTCGTGATCGCTAAGCCGATTGGATTCGCCAAGCACACCGAGAATGGTGATGCCGTCTACGCCAAGACTCAGCATAAATTCAATCATGCGTTGCCACGATGCGAGGTCGAGACTTTCGTCATCGTTGAAAGGCGTCGCAAGTATCGGGATGACACCGGTAAATTTGTGCGTGGTCATTTGTCAATTTCCAAGGTTGCTAGATTACAAACAGCTTCATCATGATCGCAATTATGCCTGCCAGGAACACGGTCTCGGCGAGCATCAACATCACCGGTTTCATGCCAAGCACTGTGAGCTCCCGCAAAGACGTACGCATGCCAATGGCAGAGATAGCGAGTATCAGGGCGAATCTCGATGTCTCGCCTGCGACAATCAACAACTGCCTGGGCATGGCCACCAAACTATTGATCGCCACCAGAACGCCGAACGCCACTGCGAACCAGGGCAACAACGGCGGGCGAACAACATCAGCCTTTGCGCTCTCGCGAAACATTAGCGATAACAAGAGAATCACCGGAAGCAGCATCGCCACGCGCAGCAGCTTGACGATCGTGGCGGTGTCACCTGCATCCTTGCCCATGCTGTAGCCAGCTCCCACGACCTGGGCAACATCATGAATCGTAGCGCCCAGAAAAATCCCGGCCTGGTGCGCATTGAAGCCCATCACGCCCACGATCACCGGATATACCACCATCGCGATGGTAGAGAGTGCCGTCACGCCAATGACCGCAAACGAAGTGTCGCGATCGTGATGTGGCCCACGCGGCAACACTGCAGCGATTGCCAACGCGGCAGAGGCACCGCAGATCGCGACCGCACCGCCGGTCAACAACCCAAAGTGTTTGCTGGTAGAGTTGTAACGACCAAATAGCCATCCAAAAAGGATGGTGAGGATCACACCCGCAATCACCATGAAAGCCGTATACGATCCAAGGGCAGTGATTTCACCAAAGGTGATGCGTAGGCCCAGCAACGCCACACCCAACTGCAGCACTACGGATGCGGCAAACTGGATGCCGGCCACGCATTTGCCTTCCTGACCCAGAAAGTTCAACGCCATGCCCAATAGCAAGGCGAACAACATGGCCGAAGCACCGTAATGTTCTGACAGAAACATCGCCGCGACGGCGACTACTGCTGCACAAACAACACCGGGCGCTAGTTTGTCGATGTGTGTAGTTAAAGCAAACCAGGTTGACATCAAAACCTTTCGTGACTCAGATGAGTGGAACATGCAGATCGCTGACAGCTGTCGCTATCTGCCTTACCGAGGGCATAGTCCCTGTTTTGTGCGCCGAAATCAATCAGGTTGGCTGGTCCGGTTGCGATAGCTGTCGCGCGATAGCTGCAGTGCAGCATTTTTGCATTGGAAAACCGTGTGCTGGCGACATCCAGACAAGAAAACAACGAAACGTCCATGTTAGCCAACTCATATAGATGATCTACTTGACTTTAACATTTTCCCTGCATAAAGTGCGTACTTGGATGACCTGCGTCAAGCAGGCGGGCTTAGGTAAGACCGGTAAGAAGAATTGATTGTCAGCGGCTGACGCTTTGCACGTCCGGCAGGGTGCCAGCTCATAAAAATTACATGGACAAGGAGACTCTCATGAAACTCGCCCGTAACAGCACAAACCGGCTGGCACTCCAGCGCCGCATTTTGCCGGCGGTCGCATCGATTGCAGCACTGGTCACCGGGCTGGTGAACGCCCAGCAAGTCGCAAAACCACCTGCCAAAGCCGAAGAATCCAGCCAGCTCGAAACCATCACCGTGACGGCCACCAAGCGTAGCGAACCGCTGCAGTCGGTACCGATAGCGATCACCGTGATGAGTGGCGACAAGCTCGAACAGGCGAACCTCAATACGCTTGGTGCGATCAGTGCGCAGGCACCTACCGTCAACTTTCGCGCCAATGCCTCCAACAAGGACACTTCCCTGTTTATTCGCGGGGTGGGAACGATTTCCACGTCTCCCGGGGTGGAGCCGACCGTTTCGATGGTCGTCGATGGTGTGGTTTACGCGCGCCCTGGCCAGGCGACACTCGATTTAATGGAGGTCGATCGCATTGAAGTGTTGCGCGGGCCGCAAGGGACATTATTTGGCAAGAATGCTTCGGCCGGCGTCATCAATATCGTATCCAAGCCAATTTCAGCCGGCATCGAACGATTTGTTGACGTTTCTTTCTTCCAGCGTAACGAGAAACGCCTGCGCGCTGGCGTATCGGGCGAGATCACCCCCGGCCTGCTTGGCTCGTTTTCCGCGCTCATTGGCGAATACGACGGCAACATCGACAACGTCGTGATGGGTAGCAAAGTGGGTGGCTATGATCGCAAAGGCGCTCGCGGAAAGCTCGAATTCAGCCCCAACAGCGACGTAAAAGCAGTATTCATCGGCGACTATTCGACCGCCGACGATAGCGGTTCGCGTGGCCCGTTCGTGCGCGCGACTGGTTTCATACCAGCATCAATTCTTCCGGTCGTGCCGGGATTGGAAAATCGCAGCGTCGCCACCGACGTCAAAGAGCGCGTCGACGATACCAATTCGGGTCTGTCGGGGCAAGTCGACTGGAACGTCGGGGGTGCGACGTTGACCGGTATCAGCGCCTACCGCGTCTGGAAGAATATTCAGTTTCAGGATATCGACGGTACCAATCAGGTTTACAGCCAGATCGCACGTCTCAGCGACCGGGGACAACTGAAGTCTGAACAGTTATCACAAGAGTTACGCCTTGCATCACCAACCGGAAAATTCTTTGAATACGTTGGCGGGCTTTTTTATATGCGAACCAAGACTGACGAAGTTTATCGTCGCGACGTGACACGCTGCGCAACTAACGCAGCCAACTTGCCGTCGGGCCTCACGCCTTGCGCAACGCTGCGTTTTGATAATGGTGTCGCCACTTATGGCACTCTCGGCAAAAGCGCCTCGCTCTTTGGCGAGAGCAAATTCAATTTCAGCCAGACACTGCGCGGCATCCTCGGCCTGCGCTATACCAAGGACGATCTGTCTTATTATCACGGACGTGTTTCCACGGCCCCGGCGCAAATCCCGGGCGTGCGTGTCACGCGCGCAAACACCAGCGGATCTACCAGCCAGAATGGTGTGTCCGGTCGTATTGGGCCGCAATTTGATTTAAGCAAAGACGTTACCATCTATGCAACCTATTCCCAGGGATACAAAGGCCCGGCTTTCAACGCGTTCTTTAATATGTCCGCGATCGACGATTTCGCGCTAGCCCCTGAGAAATCCAAGGGCTTTGAGCTCGGCCTGAAATCGACCTTATTAGATAACCGTTTGAGGCTCAACCTGGCTGCGTTCGACACAAAATACACAGGTTATCAGGCGAACTTCCCGGATCTCGTCAGTGGCACAGTGGTAACACGTTTCATCAATGCCGGCGACGTATCGACCAAAGGCGTCGAGGTGGATTTTGACGCAAAGCTCTCCAAACAATTCACGCTCGCAGGTGCAGTGGCGAGAACGACTGCACGGATCGACCGGTTTAATTGTCCCGCAGGCGCGACCTGCCCTGCCCTCAACGGCGCGCCGCTGCCCTCAGCGCCCGACTGGAAGGCGAATGTACGTGCTAACTATAAGATGGATGTCGGCAGTGGACTGAAGCTCGATTTGGGCGCTGACTACAGTTGGCAAAGTGAAGTGCAGTTCGACCTTTCCAGATCGACCAACACCCTCCAACCTTCATACGGAATCGTTAACATGTCGGTTGCGCTGTCGAGTCCGGCTGCCGGCTGGCGCGTGGCGCTGCACGGGAAAAACCTCGCTGACAAATCCTACGCAGCGTTCTTGCTGTCGGGCGCCAATACGCAGCGTTCGGTGCCGCGCGACGATCAACGCTATTTCGGCATCAGCGCACGTCTCGACTTCTAGGCCAACAAACGGTTGTAATCACGGCGTGCGGGCGTCGCAGCTTTGGACACCGCCGCGCCTGCGTCACTTCGTTAGCGTATTGCCAGCGGGACGGGGATAGAATCGTCGCTCCCGCCGGTTTTATCCCTTAGGTCATCCGTGTCCGCAAATCCTACCCGCCGCGCTCTGGAATCACTGCGCAGTCAGCGTTGGCTGGCCAGGGACGATATGCGCTCGTTCGCTCACAGGCAACGGCTACAGCAGCGTGGCCTGCGGCGCGAAGAATTTCTCGGCCGACCGGTGATTGCGATCATCAACACCTGGTCGGATCTCTCGCCTTGCCATTCGCATCTGCGCGAGCGCGCGGCATCCATCCGCCAGGGCATTCTGTTGGCGGGCGGTTTCCCCGTGGAGCTGCCGGCCCTTTCATTGGGCGAAGTGATGGTCAAGCCCACCACCATGCTCTACCGTAACTTGCTCGCCATTGAAACCGAGGAACTGCTGCGTTCCCATCCGGTGGATGGCGCTGTGCTCCTGGGCGGCTGCGACAAAACCACGCCCGGCATGCTGATGGGTGCGCTAAGCATGGATATCCCGGTGATTTTTTGTCCCGCCGGACCGATGTCAAATGATCGGTATCGCGGTCAGGCAGTCGGTGCGGGAACCCACACCAAAAAATTCTGGGACGAATACGTGGCGGGCAACATCGAGCAAAAAGAGTGGATCAAGCTCGAAGCCAAGATGACCCGTTCGCCCGGCACCTGCAATACCATGGGCACCGCCAGTACCATGACCTCGATTGTCGAAGCGATGGGATTCACGTTGCCGGGGGCGTCGAGCATTCCGGCGATGGACGCCAATCATGTGCGCATGGCGTCGGCATGCGGTGCACGCATT
>JBKJVA010000231.1:0-10692 GCA_046589675.1 Usitatibacteraceae bacterium | reverse complement strand
ATTCAAATCGTCGAGAAAGTGTCTGGTCGTAGCAAACAGTGCCGGACGCCCCACCACTTCCTTGTGACCAATTTCATCGATCCAGCCGCGATCCTGCAATGTTTTCAAAATATGCGGGGAAACCTGCACGCCACGAATGTCTTCAATATCTGCACGCGTCACCGGTTGGCGATAGGCGATGATGGCGAGGGTTTCGAGTACCGCCCGGGAATACTTCGGTGGTTTATCGTTGTTCAGCTTGTCGAGAAATTTTTGATATTCCGGCTTGACGCGGAAGCGGTAGCCGCTCGCCACCAGTGCCAACTCAACGCTACGACCGGCCCACTCGTCGCGCAGTTGATCGAGCAGATTGCGGAGTATCTCGCCACTGAGTTCACCGTCAAAAAGTCGCTTTAACTCATTGATGGCCATCGGTTCTGAAGCTGCCATCAAGGCTGCTTCCAGTACGCGCCTGGCCTCATCGATCTCAATGCCCGGCACAGGCTCCGAGAATGACGCGGACGGAAATTCGGCTGGTGGCTCGGTAGAAACCGCCGCAGCGCCGTCGACAACCGCTTCTGCCGGCTGGATAGTCGACTCGATTGGCTCACTGTTCGAATTTATGTGTTCATTGGTCATTGTCATGACATCTGCCATTCTTCACTTTCAGGGGGCAAGCTCGAGCAGTGGTGGCTCGGCTTCCTGCAATTTCACGTAAATCGGTTCGAATGCGGCACTCTGGCTGATACTGATGAGTGCCTCGCGCGCCAGCTCCAGCACGGCAAGAAAGCTCACCACGACCACTGCCACACCTTCTTCCGGCTGAAACAATTCATCGAACCGCACGAAGCCGTGTCCACCCAGATAGCGCAAAATGCGCGACATGTGCGATCTGACTGAAAGCTCTTCGCGCGTTACGCTGTGTTTTCGCGTGGCCTTCGCGCGATTGAGAATTACCCGCCACGCCTCGGTCAAATCGACGGCCAACACCGTCGGCACACGTGTGACCAGGCTTTGTTCGATCAACACATCGACAATTGCAAAATCACGGTCCTTGCGCGGTAACTGATCTATTGCCTGCGATGCCGCCTTCATCTGCTCGTATTCCATCAGACGGCGTACCAGCTCGGCGCGCGGATCGTCAGGTTCGGCCTCGTGTTCGCGAGGTGGGCGCGGCAGCAACATACGCGACTTGATTTCAATCAGCACCGCTGCCATCAATAAATATTCAGCCGCAAGTTCAAACTGGTTTTCCCGCATCGCCTCTACGTACACCATGTACTGGCGGGTGAGGTCAGCCATCGGAATGTTGAGAATATCGAGCGAATGCCTGCGGATGAGATACAACAGCAAATCCAGCGGGCCCTCAAACTCGTCAAGAATGACCGATAGCGCATCGGGCGGTATAAACAAATCGGCGGGCAGATCAGTGATCAGTTCACCTTTGATCCTCGCCACCGGCATCGACATGTCCAGCGATGCCTGGGTGTTATCAACGATGAGTTCTACGCTCATTATTTCAGCAACTTTAGGTGTAACTGTTGCATCGCAACGGAAATCAGGCGGATAAAGATCATTTGATTTGCGCGGCAGCCTTGCCAGCCGCACCTCGCAACAAAAAGCGCCCAACGTTCACGAAAAACGCAATCCCATGGCTTCGCGCACATCGCGCATGGTTTCTTCGGCGACATCGCGGGCTTTTTCACAGCCATCGGCAAGAATATTCTTCACCAGCGTTGGGTCTTCTTCGAACGGTGCTGCCCGTTCGCGCATCGGCTTCAACTCCTTGACGATAGCGTCGATCACCGGCTGTTTGCACTCGAGGCAACCGATACCCGCGCTCTTGCAACCTTCAACCACCCAACGCCTGACCGACTCATCGGAATACACCTGGTGGAGGCTCCACACCGGACATTTTTCCGGATCACCCGGATCGTTGCGACGAATACGCGCGGGATCGGTCGGCATCTTGCGAACTTTGTCGCTGACGGTTTTTGGATCATCACGCATATCGATGGTGTTGCCATAGCTCTTGGACATCTTTTGCCCATCGAGCCCGATGAGCTTTGACGTCGGCGTCAACAACGCCTGCGGCTCAGGCAAAATTACTTTTCCGCCGCCTTCGAGATAACCAAACAGGCGCTCTCTGTCTCCCATCGACAAATTCTGCACATCGCCTAGCAGGTCGTGCGCTTCTTTGAGCGCCGCGCTTTCTCCCTCTTGCTGGAAACGCGTCCGCAACAAGTTGTACAACTTGGCTTTTTTTGATCCCAATTTCTTGATCGCTGATTCGGCTTTTTCTTCGAAACCCTCTTCGCGACCAAATAGATGATTAAAACGCCGCGCAACTTCACGCGTCAGTTCAACATGTGACACCTGATCCTCACCAACCGGCACTAAATTGGCGCGGTATATCAGGATGTCGGCAGCCTGCATTAATGGGTAGCCGAGAAAACCATAGGTCGCCAGATCGTGGCCGCGCTCACCCAGCTTCTGCATCTGGTCTTTGTAAGTTGGCACCCGCTCCAGCCACGACAGCGGGGTAAAGAATGAAAGCAAAAGCGTCAATTCAGCGTGCGCAGGCACCTTCGATTGTGCGAACAAGGTCGCTTGCGCGGGATCGATGCCTGCAGCGATGTAATCGATCACCAGTTCGTACGTATACGCCTCAATAATTTCGGGCGTTTCATAGTGCGTGGTGAGTGCGTGCCAATCCGCAACGAAGAAGAAACACGGATATTCGTGTTGCAAATTCGCCCAGTTTTTCAGTGCCCCGTGATAATGGCCCAGATGCAATCTGCCCGTAGGCCGCATGCCGGAGAGAACTCTGTCAGGAAACATAGATGGGTTTTAAACCCTCAAAAAGCAAAGTGTTACGCAATCGTGATGCAAGTGCTGCGCAAGGCAAGGTGGATCAATCGATCAATGGATCAGATCAAGCGGCTTTTTTGGGGTCCCTTGACAACGTTGACGGGAACTCGTTACGGCACTTGATTAATCGGCTGCAAAGGATTCGCCGGGAGGCGAACCAGTAAGTCATACGACTGCAGTGATCAAGACAGGCCTATTATAGCGTATATCGATTTCATGCTCATTTCGACCAGTGGCCACATGAATTTGCCGAAAACGCCGGTGACAATGAGTGCAATCAAAATGAACATGCCATACGGCTCGGTGCGCGAAAACGCGTAAGCCATCCGGTCAGGCAACAAGCCGGTCAAAATGCGTCCGCCGTCGAGCGGCAGCAGTGGAAATAGATTGAAAATCATCAGTAGCGCATTGACAAAAATGCCGGCTTGGGCCACTGACGCGAGGAAATAAGTCGGGCCTGACGAGCCAATGGTAATCGCGATTTTCCCGACAATGGCCCAGCCCAGCATCATGACAAAGTTGGCGAGCGGCCCGGCAGCAGCCACCCAGATCATGTCACGCTTGGGTTTGCGCAGGGCAGCGAAATTTACCGGTACCGGCTTGGCGGCACCGAACACGAATGGGCTCACCAGCAACGTCACAATCGGCACCAGAATGGTCCAGATTGGATCGATATGCTTGATCGGATTCAACGTCATGCGACCTAACATGTACGCGGTCGAATCGCCGAAATAACGGGCCGCATATGCGTGCGCCGCTTCGTGCAGCGTAATCGCGAAAATCAACGGTATGGCGTAAACCGTGATTTTTTGAATAATAGTGACATCCATTGTGGTTTTTGAGTTCCGGGGTGAGGAGGTACGACGGCGGGTGCTAAACGCGGGGTGACAGGCGCTATTCGGTTAATCCAATGCTGGCAATATCACCGCGGCCTTTGCGTATCAAGATGGGCTCGGGCCCGGATAAATCAATGACCGTGGTCGGCTCGATCCCACAGGCACCACCATCCAGAATCAGATCCACTTGATGTTCAAGCCGCGTGCGGATGGCTTCGGCATCGTTCAACGGGTACTCGTCGCCGGGCAGCATCAGCGTGGAGGAAAGCAGGGGTTCGTTCAATTCGGTCAGCAACGCGTGTGTGACGGGGTGTTCAGGCACCCGTACTCCCACGGTCGCGCGCTTGGGGTGGGCAAGCCGACGCGGCAGTTCACGGGTGGCGTCCAGGATAAAAGTGAAGGTGCCTGGTGTGTGCGCCTTCAGCAATCGATACTGGGCATTATTGACCTTGGCGAATGTGCCGATATCGGATAGATCGCGACACACCAGCGTGAAGTGATGACGCTCATCGACGCCGCGAATATGCCGGATACGCTCCATTGCGTTCTTGTCGCCGATGTGACAACCGAGGGCATAGCAAGAATCGGTGGGATAAGCGATCAAACCGCCTTTGCGGACGATTTCGACGGCGCGTTTGATGAGTCGAATTTCGGGATGCGTGCGGTGCAGGCTAAAGAACTGACTCATTGCAAAACTGACCAGACCGGTACCAAGTCCTTTGGTAGTGGCGGCAGCGTGCCAGGTTTAAAACGACTTTCACTGAGTCCGTGGAAATCCGATCCGCGCGATGCCATGAAGTCAAATTCGCGGGCAAGGGCGGCATATTCGCCGTACTGGTGCTTCTCGTGGCTGCCGGTAACCACTTCGATTGCTTTACCGTTGGCCTCTTTAAACTCCAGCAGCAAGGTGCGCATTTCTTGCTTCGAAAGTTTGTACCGTCCCGGATGTGCCAGAACCGCAACACCGCCTGCGCTGGTGATCCAATAAATCGCCTCATTGAGGCTCGCCCACTGATGCGACACGAATCCCGGTTTGCCGGGAGTGAGAAAACGCGAAAATACCGCGCCGACATTCTTCGCCAAGCCACGAGCCACCAATGCACGCGCAAAATGGGTTCGGCCGATCATGTCCTTATTTTCCGCCCGCACCATAGCGTCCTCGAAGACACCGTGGATCCCCATCTGAGACAGCGTTGCACCCATTTGCCGCGCTCGATCCAGGCGGCCTTCGCGTATTTCTGCTATCCCGGACACCAGCGCGGGAGCATGTGGATCAATGCCAAGTCCCACCACATGTATCGTGATCGGGTTAATATCGGCGGTCGTGGCCGACGCAGAGCGGCCCGGCCAGGTCGCCGATAGTTCAACGCCGCATATGAAATGCAATCCAATGTCTGCTGCCGCAGCTTCGCCTTCAGCCAGTCCGCCGGTGTTGTCGTGGTCTGTCAGCGCGACGGCGTCGCAGCCGCTTTGCTTGGCAAGTTCAATCAATTCCCGGGGCCGCATCAGGCCGTCTGAGAAGATGGAATGGTTGTGACAATCAAAATTTTGCACAGAAACAATCAAACTATGTTGGAAATCAGCAATCATAGCAGGCTCGATTGGCTACTCTCTGCCCGGTCGCCCGCCACAACATGCCACTTCAAAGCGTGACCCCCAAAATGGAAATCAAACCTGTCCGCATGACCATTAACGCAGCGCTGGGCGCGACCGATGACGCGCTCGCGCCGCTGGACGAGCATTTTAGCCGCGTGGCTGATGCCCTGCGAACCGCATCCCGCCAACGCAATACGGGCGCACATGGCGGCGGCGAGGCATCTGACACCACTGCACTACTCGCGTTGGTCGGCGATTTTCTGGCATTGATGTCGCGTTTGGACCTCGACTATGGGCCAGACGGTGTCTTGCCGATTGACGACGTGCCTGAGGCCGTTGACGAGACGCTGCGCGCGCTGGCCGAGATGGAAAGCTGGCTTATACGATTCGACCTGACCGACCAGCTCGCCAGCGTCCAGACGCTTGAAATCGGCATCGGCTACTGGGCAATGCGCCATGGCTTACCGATATTTAGGGTAGAGCCGATCGTTAACGCGCTGGCGGCCCAAGCAAATACGGCTGGCTCAAAACAGGAAACGGCCGCCGTTTACGCCATGATGCAAGGATTCATCGGCCACTTTTCGCCAAATCATCGGGCCGACCTCGAACGCTCGAATCCGCAGCGGCCATGGCGACTACTCAATCTCAACTTCGCGATCACCGCGATTCGGACCGGCGATCCCTCCTTGATGCAATATGCGTTTGACACGCTAAATGCCAACCTCCCTGACGAGCGCGCCGGATTCTACGCAGAGGCACACGCGCTGGCATCCCAGCCGGGTTTCCCGCTGGCCACGCGTGGACTTATCGAAGCCGAAATCGCACGTTGGACGCGAGTGCATTAATCATGAGAAAATACCAAGTTATTGTTTTTGCGCCTGGATTTTTGCGTAACCATTTATTCGTTCAATGAAACTGCTTCTCGATTTTTTACCGGTAATCCTGTTTTTCGGGGCGTACAAACTAGCCGACATCTACGTCGCGACGGGCGTCGCCATCGCCGCAACGATCGTGCAAATTGGCTGGTCAATGTGGCGCGGAGAAAAAATCAAACCTGTGCAATGGATTGCACTGGGTTTCATTCTGGTTTTCGGCGGCGCAACGATCCTGTTGCACGATGAGTTCTACATCAAGATCAAGTGGACGCTGTTTTACGGCTTGTTGAGCCTCATGATTCTGGGTGCCGTGGCTCTGCGCAAGAACCCACTCAAGAGCGTGCTCGGACAGGAAATAGAGTTGCCCGACCATGTATGGCGAAAACTTTCATTGGCATGGGGTATTTTTTTCCTGTTGCTGGCCACTTTAAACCAATACTTCGCGCTCACACTTTCGCTTGACGCGTGGGTCAAGGTCAAGGTGTTTGGCGGCTCAGCGTTAAGCTTTGTGTTTGTGATTGCGCAGGCATTCTGGATGGCGAAGTATTTGCCTGAGGATGTCGTGCAAACACCCAAAGAATCCTGACGCACTCACTTAACAAGGCAGCAAGATTCTCAATGCTTTACGCCATCATCTGTGAAGAATTGCCCGGGGCGCTGGAAAAGCGCCTTGCCAACCGACCCGCGCACGTGTCGCGACTGAAGAGTTTGCAGGCCGAGGGGCGGCTCATTCTGGCCGGACCGCACCCACTGATCGATGCGGACGATCCGGGACCTGCGGGGTTTTCGGGCTCTCTGATCGTAGCGGAATTCGCGTCCCGCGAAGCAGCCATTGCCTGGGCATCAGAGGATCCGTATTGCACCGCCGGGGTATTCGCTTCGGTCAACGTGAAACCGTTCAAACGCGTTTTCTAGGTGGCTGAGATGCTTTCGATTCGCGATCAAATCACCGACAGGCTGCAAACTTTAAAGCCGTTGCTGATCGAAGTTACCGATGACTCCGCAGCGCATGCGGGCCACGCGGGTGCACACGATCACGCTGAACGGACTGGCGCAACCGACGGCACGCATTTTGAACTGACTATTGTGTCCTTGGCTTTTGCAGGAAAATCTTTGGTCGAGCGCCATCGTATGATTTACGATTTGCTCGCCGAATTAATGTCAACACGCATTCACGCATTAAAAATTGACGCGCGTGCCCAATAGTTTTTGTCTGGTTTTTTGTATTTTTGATTATTTACTTAACAAAGGAAGACTTATGCAACACAATTTGAAAACCATCGTTGTCGCCCTGTCCGTAGCGCTTGCTTCCGTGTCCGCGCCTGTGGCGTTCGCGCAAACCAAAGCAGACAAGGCAGACAAGGCCGCCCTAAAAGCCGCCAAGGTTGACGGTCGTTTGAGCGTCAACGGCGTCGTCATCCCTAATGCCTATTTCGACGCAATGAACCGCGAACGCGAACAAGCAGGTCAACCCGCGTCTGCGGAATTTGCAAACGCAATGAAGGACGAGTTGGTCAACCGCGAAGTGTTATCACAAGCGGCTAAAAAGAAGGGCATCGACAAGACACCGACGGTGGCGGCGCAAATGGACATGGCCCGGCAAGCCGTCCTGATCCGGGCGTTTTTTGAAGACTACGTTAAAGCCAACCCCATCAGCGACACGCAACTGAAGGTTGACTACGACAAGTACGTCGCGCAGTTGGGCGACAAAGAATTCAAGGTGCGCCATATCCTTGTCGACAAGGAAGACGAGGCCAAGGCAATCATCGCGTCCCTGAAGCGCGGCGAGACATTTGAAAAGCTCGCCAAGGAAAAATCCAAAGACACCGGTTCCAAAGACAACGGTGGCGATCTCGACTGGGCACCCGCCGGTCGTTACGTCCCTGAATTCGCCAACGCCGTCAAAGCACAGCCAAAGGGCCAACTCTCGGACGCGCCGGTCAAGTCGCCATTTGGCTACCACGTGATTCGCGTCGATGACTCACGCGCGATGAAAGTACCGTCATTTGACGAAGTAAAGGACAAGTTCCGCCAACAGGCGCAACAGGAGCAGGTTGCAAAACTGGTGCAGGAACTACGCGGCAAAGCCAAGATTGAGGAAAAGTGATTTTCTGACCGCGTAGCGGGCCCAAAATCATCCTGAACGCAGCAAAAGATCTGCTGTTCGATCCTAGCCACCGCACCAATTAAAAAGGCAGCTTCGGCTGCCTTTTTTTGTCGGTGCCGCATGTACCACGAAGAACCACAGATGCTAAACCAATCTTTACGTCTTGCCTAGCATTGCACAAGATTACGCGTTGCTTTAACTTATCACCATGAACATTCCCGTCCGCGTGCAATTTGCAAAAGCCGGCAACCTCTTCCGGTTGGAGGTATGCGTATCACCACTGCTGCCGCGCGAAGTTCCGCAGGTTGTGGAAGCGTTTACCACCCATTGGTGCAAACCGGAAGAAATCGAGCGCGGCAAGGTGAAAGACGCAGTCGCCATCACGCTCACTGCGGACCATGAAATACGCGCAGGCGAAAAACCAGCCGACATCGCGCGCACTCTTTCCTACGCCATCTGGCAAAAACTGGACCGATATGTAAAGGTGACGGTTGAAGCGACCTACCTCGGCGAAACCCCCGACGGCCATTTTGAGTTTGGGGAAAGCGCCTACGCAGATGCGTTTGGAGCGCGCTTCGAAAACTGATATTCATAGTTAATGATCCGCAAAAAAGAGTTGTTTAGAATTCTGCTGCTCATGCGTCGGTACCAGCCCGGGATTTCGGGCGATCTTTACCGTAACTTTGCCAAAGTCGACACATAATCGCTGACGACAACGAATGCGATAATCGCCCGCTGACGCAATACCATTCGGCTCATACCCAATAAATTCTCAAATGCAGATCCGCGCCATTTTTCTGTCTGCGACGGCAGCGTTTTGTCACGTCCCCCTTGCGATGGCCCAAGGACTCGATGTATGTCGGCCCGGATGCGGCGCGTCCGCAGGTACGGCGCGCGAAGAAAAGTCAGGATCTCCGGTCCAGGACGCCAAATTTCTGGGCATCAATTATGCAGGGACCAGCATCACTCAAATAAAGCACTTGCAAAAAGACGATTTGCTCGGTGCCATGAAAATGAGCGGAATCTGGGTTTCAAAGCTGTCTTTCGCCAGTTTTGTGAAAGCCTCGAATCTGTTCTGCCAATATGCCAAAGAACGGGGGCAGAACACCTTCCTGCAGATACCCGTGACATTTTCGGATCGACAAATCTCCGTGGCGTTTGAGGGCTTGGTTTCGAGCGGTTGCGACCTGAAGGGGGTCTCGATTGGCAACGAGGTCGATCGGCTTGTGGCCGAGCGCATCGTCGCGCGGTACACGGTCTCGGACTACGTCGCAGACTACAATCGTATCGTTCCGCTAGTGAAGAAGTATTTCCCGACAGCCAAAATCATTGCGTTGGAGCTGTCTTCATTCGCCGTGCCGGAATTCGACAGGAACGATCCCGTAGCAGTGAAATACAAGCCGATTTTCGATTGGCTGATCCCGTTCTCCAACGCGCGGCTCGTCAGAAGACCGGATTATATTTCCGTGCACTACTATCCCTTCACCGGAGCCCAAAAGGAATGGGAAACGCTGGCGGGAGGAAGAATGTTTCGCGAGATCCTGGAGGATCTTGGGCCCCACCTTTCGGGTACGCCTCCGCTGTTGATCGGAGAATTCAACGCGACATACCAGTATGAAGGCGACACGGTTTATCCCGATAGCGGCGGCGACTCGTTCATGGCCGCCTTGACGGCTCAGGACCTGTTCGCCGACAAGCGTATCGCCGGTGTATTTCACTGGTCACTGGTGGAGCCGTCATCCTCTTCGCTGGGCCTGTATCAGGGCAACGATCTGGCCCCGGTGCCGCTACTCCACACTTACCGGATGCTGGCGAGCGTACTGGATCATGAGTCCGCGCCGGCCCGAACGAACAAGTCAAACATTGATGCTTCTGCCTATCACAGCAACGGGCGATACCGGATCCTCATCGTGAACACCAGTCCTTTTTTCCGAAGAAACATTTCTATCTCGGGAAAAGTTGACGCAGAAATTCGCGTCGACTTCTGCGGCTGCGAAGGCCCCTCTGAGTCGGTGACATTGCCCCCCCTTTCATTCACGGCGCTGGACGGCGACTTGTGGAAGCGAGGCGACCGCTCCGTTTCCCGAAGATTTTCGTATGCCGACCGTGTCGTTCGAGGTGGTGATTTCCTGACTGCCGAGCGGTCGAAGCACTACTGCGCGACATTGGCTGATTTTTCACAAAAAAATTACTCCGCAGTGCATTTTGAAAATGCGAAATTCAACCAGAACGCCAAGATCGGCACCGGTGGATCCTTCGTGGCATTGTCGTCCCTGGGTGGGAGAACTTCGATCCGCAAGGAGCCGGGTTCCCTCGCGGTGAACTGCACACTGCCAGGATCGGGATTTGCGTACTACCAATGCGGCGTTAAGTTGCCATTCGTCCCGGATTTGATGGCCGATCGTAGACTAGGGATGGACTGGACGGA
>JBKJVA010000073.1:0-5246 GCA_046589675.1 Usitatibacteraceae bacterium | reverse complement strand
TCATCCTCGATTCGGGAAGTTTCGAAACCAGCGAACAATATCTGCTGGACGCGAACCAGCCGCAGGGCACATTTACCTCCTACCTGAAGCGCAAGGAGAACATCAAGTACTCAATTGAACATCACGGCAAGCAGTTATATATCGTCATCAATGACACGGGCCGCAACTATCGCCTCGTCGAAGCTCCCGTGACGGGTTGGACAACCGCAGCGGACAAAAAAACCTGGAAGGAATTAATCCCGCACCGCAACGATGTGAAGCTCGACGGTGTGGACATGTTCAAGAATTTCTTTGTTGCTGTCGAAAAAACGGGTGGCCTGCCGCAATTGCGCGTGTTCGATATCAAAACCAAAAAACCTCACAACATCGGCTTTCCGGAAAGTGCATTTGAAACCTCACCCGGTCAGAACGCAGAGTTCGACACCAAGCTCTATCGTTTCAACTACGGCTCATTGGTTACGCCAGGCTCGGTGTTCGATTACGATGTCGTCACCCGCGAAAGAATCCTGAAAAAGCAGCAGCCGGTGCTGGGTGGATATAACACCAGCGATTATCAATCAGAGCGCTTGCTGGTTACGGCAACCGACGGCACCAAGGTGCCTGTTTCATTGGTATACAAGAAGTCTCTTAAAAAGAGTGGGCCACAGCCAACGCTTCTGTACGCTTATGGCTCTTATGGGCTTTCGATGCCGCTGGCGTTCAGATCTGCGCGACTCGCGTTGCTGGATCGCGGCATGATCTTCGCAATCGCGCACATTCGCGGCGGCGGTGAGATGGGCAAGCAATGGCACGACGACGGCAAGATGATGAAGAAGAAAAATACATTTTCCGATTTCATCGATGCGGCAGCCTATTTGATCGACAAAAAATATACCGACCCCAAGCAACTCGTGATCCAGGGCGGAAGTGCCGGCGGGTTATTGATGGGTGCGGTAACCAACATGCGACCGGATCTATTCAAGGCCGTGGTCTCTCAGGTGCCCTTTGTGGATGTCATGAACACGATGCTGGATGCGACGTTGCCATTGACGGTGGGCGAGTATCTGGAATGGGGCAATCCCAACGAAGAAAAGCCTTATCAGTACATGCGGTCCTATTCCCCCTATGACAATCTGGAGAAAAAAGCCTATCCGGCGATCCTGGTCGAAACCTCGTTAAATGACAGCCAGGTGATGTATTGGGAACCGGCCAAGTACGTGGCCAAGATGCGAACGCTGAAAACCGATACCAATCCGCTGTTGCTGAGAACGAATATGGATGCTGGTCATGGTGGGGCATCGGGTCGCTATGACTATCTGAAAGAGATCGCCTATACGTACTCGTTTGTTCTCTCGCAGGTTGGCGTTACGCAGTAACGCTATCCTTTACTAACCCACGGTGTCATTTCGAACCCGGCTGCATCGGCTGAGAAATATGCTTTTCGCGAGTTCGCAAACAAAAGCAGATTTCCCGCTACGCTCGAAATGACAGTCTTTTTTCCTCCAGCGTCTTCGGCTGCTGCGCCATTGGCGTTATGCCCGCCTATCGATTGACATGACGTCGTACTCCAATCTCCAGCTGTTCGTCACCTGTGTATTGATCTGGGGTTCGACCTGGCTGGCAATCACGTTTCAACTCGGCACGGTAGCGCCAGAGATGTCGGTCGGGTATCGCTTTATCGCGTCGGCTGCTGCTGTGTTTATGTATTGCCGCTGGCGCGGTTTGAATTTACGTTTCGAGCTGCGAGCGCACATCGATTTCGCGCTGTTCGGTGCGGCGATGTTTTGTATCAGTTACATTTTTGTGTATTACGCCGAAACCTACATCGTATCGGGCATGGTTGCAGTCGGGTATTCGGCCGGTCCGTTACTTAATATGCTGATGTCGCGGGTATTGTTCTCGACACCAATGACGGCCCGCGTTGTGACCGGTGCCATGTTTGGTCTCATCGGCGTCATCTGCGTGTTCTGGCAGGAGTTTGCCAATTTGTCGTCAAGTCGCAACGCCGAGCTCGGCGCCATCCTCACCGCGCTGTCGGTAGTGGCATCGTCGGTGGGAAGCATGGTGGCGATGCGCATTCAGACGCGTGGCTATTCGACCTGGAGCAGCATGGCCTGGGGAATGTTTTATGGCGGCCTTTTAGCGTTGGCCATTGGTGTCGGCATGGGTAAACCGCTCGCCTTCGAGTTCACCGGCGGATACATTGGCTCGCTCATCTATCTGGCTATTTTCGGATCGGTGATCACGTTCGCCTGCTATCTCACGCTGCTCGCGCGTATCGGCGCGGCACGAGCCGCCTACATCGGCGTGATGGTGCCGATTGTGGCACTGACGGTGTCGTTTTTCTTTGAGAAATTCACCTGGGGATGGCTGACCACGCTTGGCGTGGCGCTTTCGGTTGCCGGCAATATTGTCATCTTGCGTGGCAAACGTAAACTGGACGAGGTGCCGGTTTAGCCCGGAATTGGCAGCGCGGCCTGGTGTTTTTCCATGTAGTCCTGCAGCGAATTGGCGGCCTTTTTGCGTACCATCGCTTTGAGCGGCCCGAACCAGCCCAGCAATAGTCCCAGTGGGCCGAGCGCCTGACGGGACCATGCCCAGAAATCAAAGCTGTCGACGTGGCGGATTATTTTTCCGTCGCGGTATGCGAACACGGCATCTATTTTGTTATGCACCGCGCGACCGGTTTGTGAAAACGTATATTTGGCCTCCCAATGCGCGCGTCCACCCTCGGCATCGCCGCTGACATCGCCAAGAAATATTTCGAGATCTTTGCCGCGGACGCACAACATGGACCACATCGCAGTCGCTTCCTTGCCGCGCAGCATCTTGAACGCCGGATCGCTAAAGGCAATATCGCTGTGATAGCACGCCGCCATTGCCACCGCGTCGCGTTGGGAAAACGCGGCGTAAAAATCGCGGATAAGTTTTTCGTTAGGGTGCACAAGCGTCTCCATCGGTGGCTAACGTGGCGAACGTTGATGTGGATCAACGGCACATTCTACTTGACGCCCATCAAGGTGCGCGCTTCGCGTGCAGTTCCATACTTTGCCACTCAAATAATCGCGCCAAACCACAGCGCCACCGGAGGACAAAATGCTTAGCGATATCGAGATTGCACAGAAGGCGACCATGAAAAAAATCCAGGAAGTCGCCGCCGGGATAGGAATTCCCGAGGACGAGTTGGAGCCGTACGGTCGCTACAAGGCCAAGGTGTCACTGGGTTTCGTGGACAGTCTCAAAGCGAAAAAAAATGGCAAGCTGATTCTCGTCACTGCCATTTCGCCCACCCCTGCGGGCGAAGGTAAAACCACCACTACCGTGGGCTTGGGCGATGCGCTCAATCACATCGGCAAGAAAGCCATCATCTGCCTGCGCGAGCCCTCGCTGGGACCGGTGTTTGGCATGAAAGGTGGCGCGGCAGGTGGTGGCTATGCGCAAGTAGTGCCGATGGAAGATATCAACCTGCATTTCACTGGCGACTTCAACGCGATCGCGCTGGCCAACAATCTGCTGGCCGCCTTGCTCGACAATCACATCAATCACGGCAATGAACTTGGTTTTGACGTACGCCGCATCGTCTGGAAACGCGTCGTGGACATGAATGATCGTGCCTTGCGCGAAATTACGGTGGCGCTCGGCGGACCAGCCAACGGCTATCCGCGCCAGGACGGATTCGATATCGTGGTCGCGTCCGAAATAATGGCGATCTTTTGCCTGGCGACGTCGATCAAGGATTTGAAGGAGCGCATCGGCAAAATTGTCGTCGGTTACACCAAAGACCTAAAGCCGATCCTCGCGAAGGATTTGAAGGCGCAGGGCGCGATGACCGCATTGCTCAAGGATGCGCTGCTACCGAATCTGGTGCAGACGCTGGAGGGCAATCCGGCATTTATTCACGGTGGTCCGTTCGCCAATATCGCGCACGGCTGCAACTCCGTTATCGCCACGCAGACAGCCTTAAAGCTTGGTGATTACGTAGTCACTGAAGCGGGCTTCGGCGCTGACCTGGGGGCCGAAAAATTCATCGATATCAAATGTCGAAAATCCGGGTTGAGACCGTCAGCCGTCGTGATTGTAGCGACCATTCGCGCGTTGAAGTATCACGGCGGCATGGAAGTGAAAGAGGTGTCAAAAGAAAACGTCGAGGCGCTGGAAAAGGGCATGGTGAATCTGGAGCGACATATCCATAACATCACCGAAAACTACGGCCTGCCGTGCGTGGTCGCAATCAATCATCGTACCCACGACACCGAAGCTGAATTGAAGGTGCTGGTGGCGCGGTGCGAAAAAATGGGGGCCAAGGTCGTGGTCGCCAAGCACTGGGCCGATGGCGGCAAGGGCGCGATTGATCTTGCCAATATTGTGGTCAACATGTGCGAACAGCCGAACAACTTCAAATTTGTCTACGACGAAAACATGCCGCTGTGGGACAAGATGAAAACCATCGCCACTAAAATATATGGCGCGTCAGACATTACCGCTGACGCCAAGATACGCGGCCAGATCAAACGGCTGCAGGAAGATGGCTATGGTCAGTATCCAATCTGTGTTGCAAAAACGCAGTATTCGTTTTCCACTGATCCGCAATTGCGCGGCGCGCCCAGCAATCACGTGGTGACGATTCGTGAAGTACGATTGGCCGCGGGTGCGGAGTTTATTGTGTTGGTGTGCGGTGATGTAATGACCATGCCCGGCCTGCCGAAAGTGCCGTCGGCGAATGCGATCGATGTGAACGATGAGGGCAAGATCGTCGGGTTGTTTTGATTATGTAAAACGCCAGTTGGCGGGCCTTTCAGGGCATTATTGTCCGTAGAGGCGGATCGCACTTAATGCCTGCTTGAGGGAACTTCTAAAACCGTCGCGAGCGGGCGAAGTTCGAGCCGAGGAGCGGACACGTACCTGGTGTACGGCGAGCACCGGAGGCACGAAATTCGCCCGCGCAGTAGGTTTTTAGAAGTTCCTTTGACGTCATCATGCTGTCGGTGCATAGTTGTAAAAATTGTACACAAACGGATTCACCGACCATGACTGATCTTGTTTCGCTGCGCCTCGACCCAGACATTCGCAAGCGACTTAACGCGCTCGCGCTCGCGACCGAACGCAGTCGCGCCGCCATTGCTGCTGAAGCCGTCAAGCAGTATGTCGATCTGCAGGAATGGCAGATTGCTGCCATTAAAAAAGGTATCGAGCAGGCGGATCGCGGTGAATTTATCGATCACGCGAGGCTGAAATCGAAATGGGAGAAGCGGCTTGCGGCTTCGATG
>JBKJVA010000240.1:0-3935 GCA_046589675.1 Usitatibacteraceae bacterium | reverse complement strand
CGTCGTTACGCGTAAAGTTTGCTCACTGTCATTTCGACCAAAGGAAGAAATCTGCTGTTGCTTTTACCTGTCGAAAAGCAGATTTCTTTCTTCGTTCGAAATGACAGGTTTTGCCCTTCAGTTTCGATCACCCCCTTTTTTTGCCGCCGATTCCCTTTAAGCCCGGCACACTGCTAGAGTCGTCACATGACAATTATCCCTGCTCCAACCGTTTCATGGCTTGCCTACTGTCGTGCCGGCTTCGAGCCGGATCTCGCCGCAGAATTTAAATTGCGCTATGGCGTCACGCCTTTCAAGCTGTTGGCAGAACCTCTGAGCGGATATGTACTGGCCACATTTTTATCTAAGGACGCCAAGCGGGCCGCAGCACTTGCCGATTGGCGTGACTGGATTTTTGCGCGGCAAATGCTGCGCGCATGTGCTGATCCAGTGGCTTTGAAAACCAATGACCGCGTCACGCCCATCGTTGCCGCAGCGAAAGCTTGGCTGCTACTGCAAAAGGTGGCGACGGTTAGCGCAGTCTGGATCGAGTATCCCGATACAAACGACGGCAAGGTGCTTTCGAAATTGTCGCAGGCGCTGCAATTGCGCATCAGCGCAGAACTGATCGCTGATGGGCTGTTGCGTAAAGATGAATCTGCACCGCGCCTGCAGGTATTGCTCACGCCGACGCGCGAGGCGTATCTGGCGCTGGCCGATCCGCGCATGGCGTCTTCCTGGCCGCTGGGCATTGCCCGTTTGAAAATGCCCCGCGATGCGCCCAGTCGTTCGACCCTGAAGCTTGCCGAGGCACTGCACATCTTTATCGGTGGCAATGAAGAGCGGATATTGCGTCCGGAGATGAAGGCGGTTGACCTTGGAGCCGCACCGGGTGGCTGGACCTGGCAATTGATTAATCGTGGCTTGCATGTGACCGCGATCGACAACGGAATCCTCAAGGGTGATTTGGTGGACAACGCACTGGTGCGACATTTGCGCGAAGATGGTTTCCGCTACCGCCCGAAGCGACCCGTCGACTGGATGGTGTGTGACATGGTCGAGCAGCCAGCGCGCATTGCGCAACTGGTGGCGATGTGGTTTCGGGAAGGGTGGACCGAACGGTCTGTCTTCAATCTCAAATTGCCGATGAAAAAACGGCTCGAAGAAGTGCAAAAATGCCGCGCCATTATTGAACAGGCCATGCAGATGAGCGGTCGCGATTATGAGTTGCGAATCAAGCAGCTCTACCACGACCGCGAAGAAGTTACCGGCTTTTGCCGGTTCGTGCCGCGATCAGAACGCTAACGATGACTTGTGAATGCCGAAACTTGGGTTTTACAACTTGAAATTGATCTCGGTTTCGTAAGTGCGCCCCTCAGTGCCTGGATTAAATTTCCAGCGTAATAGTGCCTGCGTGACCGAACGATCAAACACACGCGTCGGCCGGGCCTCAACAATCACGACACTCGAGACGCCGCCTGCAGCATTGATTATTACGCGCGCTCGCACACTGCCTGACTCGACTCCTGCGCGAATCGCATCACGTGGGAAGTCCGGTTGTTCGCGCGAAATCACCGTCACCACCGACGCAACTTCTTTGGGAGGAACGGGACGCGCTGTCGGCGCGGCACTTGCGACGACATTCGAAGCTGGCACCGCCACTAACGGTGCGGCTTGAACGGGTATTGGCACCGGTGCCGCCACGGCGGGCGCGGCAGGTTTTATATCGGCCACCGTTGCCTTCACCTCAGGCGATTTCACGGCTACCGACGCGGGCACTTGCACATCAGGGGTTGCAGGCTTGGGCGTGTTGTCCTTAAGCGATTTAAGGTCAGACATGTAATCGACAACTTTGCGCGGCACGTGAAAATCGGGTTGAGTCTGCTGTTTTTCTTCAACATACTTGAGCCGATCTGCGGTGGTAGGAACGGGCTCGGGTTTTTTGCAGGCTGCCAACACGATTAGCACCGCCAAAAACAAGAAAAACTGTGAACAACGCAACGCGAAGGGGAAAGGTACGAGGCGGGAACTCATGGTTTGCAAACCCTTCTTTAGATATTGTTTGGTCGGCAAAAGTCGGCTAGTGCGCTATCGAAGTGGCCTGCCAAGGATGGTTACCAACGCGAACAAGTTGTTGTCCAAGTCATCGACCGTTTCACCGGCCGGATTCTTATCCCAGCCGAGCAGGCGGCCCATTTTTCGCGCATTGATGTGGTCACCAGAATCGAACGCAATAACTTTAAATCCGGCTCTCTCGTATTGTTCCCGATTGAAGGGCGATCGGCCATCAGCCATTGGCCTATATTTTTCTTTCGGACCCGACGGCCGGGGGTGGAGATTGTAAATGACCAATTTGCCGCCGGGCACCAGCGCGTTGAAGAGCGCTGAAAGAAACACCTGATCGCTGACACCGAGTTCGATCAACTGACGTTTATCGTCCACTTTGCGCTCGGGCTTGATATAGCCACGTTTCAAGGTATTTTTGGACAGAATCAGGTCAAAACCCCCACCTACCTGGTCAACGATCTTCGGGTCTTTGGGCCAGAAGCCGTGGACGAGCTTAATCGAGCCACGACCGCGGCGGAAGCCACTGGCACCTGATGCCAATGCGACGGTGCCCTGATCGCTCCGGTCGGCATACAAGGCTGCCAGGTAGCTGTCTGGATCAACCCCTGTTACCTGTGCGCCCAGGCTCGCCAGCAAGCGGACATGGCCGATGCTGCCGTAGCCGAAGTCAAGAATGCGTTTGCCTGCAACATCCCTGAAGTTTTCATCCGCTGCAAAATCGAGCGCACGTACATACGCCAGCGGAGAACCGTATTTCGTGTAGTAGTAGCGAAATTCGTCGAGTTCGACTTTAGAGAGTTGTGCCCTGCGCGCTTCGGGCAGCGCATCTCTGGCGGCAGGAGAAAAATATTCGCGGGATATTTCGTTGATATAAGCGGTGCGCGGTACCACGGGCGGTAAGGCGCTAGTGGCGGCCAGAAACTGGCGTGCGATGGTGCTTTGCGCAAGTGGCTGCAGCAGCGCGGCTTCGTCTCGAAGTCGCTGCAGCGTCTGGCTGCGGGACGATGATTGTGTTGATATTGTCGCGTCGCCGGAGACGGCGTCGCCACGACCGGGTGCGCCCGAGCGTGGCTGGGAGGCGCAGCCAACCAGCCCAAGCAAGGATAAGCAAATAAGCAGTTGTAAAAATCGGCTCATGTCGTGATGTTAGCGCGTTGAACGCAGTTAGGCAGATTAATTCAGGGCGAGGCGGGCGAACCATCGGCTGTTGTTGGCGGTTGCGAAATTGCCGGGTCAGGTGCGAATAGTTTCATTGCGCCCAGTACCAGCAGATCAAGCAGGCAATACAAGGCACCCGCCGAAAACGGCGGATTGGCTGCTGTGATTCCCAGCCCAGGTGTGGTAGCGAGCCACGTCCAGTTTCCTAGCGCGGTGCCATAGAGTTCCATCGCAAGTGCGAGCACAAACATGGTCGCGTAGAGCATTTTTGCACGGCCGAAAATCATGCAGACGCCGAAAACCATAAATAGCGCAGCGCCAAATTGGTCGAAGGACAATCCCCAGGCAAACCCCGCGTAGATAAACGCTCCCCAAGGAAAAATGGCCTGGAAGGCGCGCCCAGCAATGTGTTTGAACATTTTTTGCGAGATGATGAGCCCCAACGTCATCAGCAACGCGTGTCCCGGCGGAACGAACAGCGGCACGTTAAAAAATTGATAGTCGTACAAGCCCCACACCAGCGAGAGGATAACTTCGCCGAAACCGGCGATCAGCGTGCACAGGATCAGCACACGCCGTTCCTCTATGCCGCCACTTTTGTACAGCCAGGTCCAGACGCACAAAGTCCAGATGATGGCTGCGATTTGTCCTGGCCAACCCAATACCGCGTCGAGCACCAGACCGAGACTGATGACGAGGACAATATGTAACGCGGCCCAATTGGGCGCATG
>JBKJVA010000254.1:0-3785 GCA_046589675.1 Usitatibacteraceae bacterium | reverse complement strand
CAGCACGTCGCCGTGATGTCGCAACTTGACGACCAGCGCCCGCCGAACTTGTTTCAAGTCAATCGCATCTGGAACCATGTATTGAAGATAGCAGAATTACCATGCATGATGAGCGTGACTGCTGCAAGATGCTCTTGCGGCCCTTTATCCGGAAAACTTGGCACCCCAAGATTTATCCGCCAACCACTAGTGTCCCAACGTTGGGAACAAGTTTCCTTGAGCATGAGAGCTGGATGGTTCATCCGGTTCAAAGGACGGTTTAAGCAAGGTGGGGATTGGGGTGGTTTCAAACATGTTCAGGCTCAATACGCGCAGAATTTCGTGCAAGGAATGATCCAAGTGCAGTTTTTTCTTGAGGATGGCGATCAGTACATAGGTAGAGATAGCGCTCCAGATTTGCGTCTTCACTGCGTTCTCGCTGGTACCGAAGAACGACTTGATGCGCAGATGCTGTTTGATCCATTTGAAGAACAACTCGACCTGCCAGCGCTGCTTGTACAGCGCACAGATGGTCAGCGAAGGAAGCGTCAGATTGTTGGTCAAGAACGCGAATGTTTTGCCGGTATCCTCGTCGAAATAAACCACCCGGCGCAGAACGTCGGGATAACGCTTGCAAGACACCGTCCCGGTGAGCCGCACTTGATGATCGCTTCTGAGGCCGGTGAATGTGTGGACTGCTTTGCGCCGCACTGTCTCGCATTGCAGGTTGTCCTTGGCGCGTGTGACGAAGAAAGCGCGTGCCATGTGCAGTCGATGCAGCCTGGCGAAATCGACGTAGGCGCGGTCCATCACGTAATAGGCACCCGCCTCGATGAAGCCTTGTGCGGCGAGCGTATCGAGCGCCCGGACATCGGGCATCTTGCCATCGCTGATGTGAATGAAGCTGGGGATCGATCCACGCAGATCGATCAGCGTATGCAACTTGATCGCCGCCTTGGTCGAGCGGAAGGGTGCCCACGCAAACAGCGACAGACACAGATCGATTGTGGTCGAGTCCAACGCATAGACCGTCGCCCCCATCAAGGTCTTGAATTCCTTCCCAACAGGATCGTTCGCATACAGCGGACGGGCAATGTTGATCAGATGTTGGGCCAAGTCCGCGAATGCCGCCCACGGTCGCGTGCCATTGGCATTGGCCAGGGTGTTGCGCGAAATCGTTTTGCAGCGAAATCCCATGCGGTAGAGATGTTTCCCTCGCGCACGAAGATTGATCTCGATATCGCGCAGCGACTCGCGCCCTGTCAGTTGCGCAAACGCCAGCGCGAGGAACTGATCGAGACAGGTGAACGCCTTGACCTTGTGCTGGGCGCGATGCCGCGCCACGATGCGCGCGAATGGCACTAGCGGGAGATGCTGCATGATTTGTGCGAAGACAATTTGGCCTGCGCGCATGGCAATCCTTGGCGGTTGAAAGCGCCAAAGCATGAACCAACGCCAGATCAATATTGACATCGACAACAAAGAAAAAACGCAAATTCAACAAACAAATCATGTGCTTACAGCTCTTCCGACGAAAAACGTTGGGACACTAGTGGTTCAATTCATGAAACACTAGCATTGGCGTGCCTCAACAGCCATTTGTTGGCTGTAAGCAGCGCCAGTGCTGGAGATTGTCGAGTTTTTTCACCGCGTCGATCAGCGTCCTGAAAACCCGCGCTGACCTCCATTCCGCACGTCAATACGAAGCGATGTGCCGTATGGCCTCGATTTTTTCCGCTGCCAGACCTTCAATATCCTTTTCCTTGATCCACGATTCCCGCAACAGACGACCGAACACCACGATTAGTTGGGAATAGCGGTAGTCGTATTTGCGCTCGATATCGCGCAGCCGACCGGACAAATAATGATGCATGTCCCATGTGTCTGCCGAGGTGGCGAGCTTTGCGGTCATCGCCTTGAGTTGGTCATTCAATTCGGCGAATTCCCTTGCCAGCGCGGCATCGAATGCA
This sequence comes from Usitatibacteraceae bacterium, assembly GCA_046589675.1. GTDB lineage: Bacteria > Pseudomonadota > Gammaproteobacteria > Burkholderiales > Usitatibacteraceae > UKL13-2. The sequence goes on along the minus strand of JBKJVA010000254.1, from coordinate 1,836 downwards.
CGCCGGGCAATCTTCTTTTCGGTAGCAGACCATTTGTCGAAACGCATCGTTATGTGCCCTGATTCATGGGTACGAATCGCGTCTTGCTATTTCTTCCGCATGTCGATGACGATTGACCCGGTGAAACATTCCATTGTTGCCCGGCTTCGGCAATGATGGTCACCGACTTCCGGTTGTACGTGAGGATGACTCCATGCAGAACGCCGTGACCGTCCGGTTGAAAGGAAACCCTCTAGCCAATGCTGAATTGCAGCATGGACGCATGGGCGCGCATTTGCTGTAGAAACTTGAGCCGTGCGACGATCCGGTGGTTCAGATCGATCAGTTCGGCTTCCTTGAGCTTGTCGATGTCCATGGGGTCCTACGCCTTGTGATAAATCTCCGCACCCTTCTTCACAAATTCCACCGCCTTCACTTCCATGCCTTTCTTTAGCGCCTCTTCATTGCTGAGTCCCTCCGCCTTCGCAAAGTCGCGCACATCCTGAGAGATTTTCATCGAGCAGAAATGTGGGCCGCACATGGAACAGAAGTGCGCAAGCTTGGCCCCTTCCTGCGGCAGGGTTTCGTCGTGGAACTCCTTGGCTTTTTCCGGATCGAGGCCAAGGTTGAATTGATCGTCCCAGCGGAATTCGAAGCGCGCTTTCGATAATGCGTTATCGCGAATTTGTGCACCTGGATGGCCCTTTGCCAAATCTGCTGCGTGGGCGGCAATCTTGTACGCCATGATGCCGTCCTTCACGTCTTCCTTGTCGGGCAAGCCGAGGTGTTCCTTCGGCGTCACGTAGCAAAGCATGGCGGTACCGTACCAGCCGATCATTGCGGCCCCGATGGCCGAGGTGATGTGATCGTAACCTGGCGCAATGTCGGTCGTGAGCGGGCCAAGCGTGTAGAACGGCGCTTCGTGGCAGTACTTCAACTGCAGGTCCATGTTTTCTTTGATGAGATGCATCGGCACGTGGCCGGGACCTTCGATCATGGTCTGCACGTCGTGTTGCCATGCCACCTTGGTGAGCTCGCCGAGGGTTTTCAATTCGCCAATTTGCGCCTCATCGTTGGCGTCATAGCCGGACCCGGGACGCAGACCGTCGCCCAATGAAAAAGACACGTCGTACGCCTTCATGATTTCGCAGATGTCTTCGAAATGCGTGTACAGGAACGATTCAGTGTGATGTGCAAGGCACCACTTGGCCATGATCGAGCCGCCACGCGAAACGATGCCGGTCATGCGATTGGCCGTCATGGGGATGTAGCGCAACAAAACGCCTGCATGGATGGTGAAGTAATCCACGCCTTGCTCGGCCTGCTCAATCAGGGTGTCCTTGAAAATTTCCCAGGTCAGGTCCTCGGCCTTGCCGTTTACTTTTTCCAGTGCTTGATAAATCGGCACCGTACCGATTGGCACGGGAGAGTTGCGGATGATCCATTCGCGGGTTTCATGAATATTTTTGCCGGTGGAAAGGTCCATCACGGTATCGCCACCCCAGCGCGTCGACCAGGTCATTTTTTCCACTTCTTCGTGAATTGAGGAGGTCAGCGCGGAGTTACCGATGTTGGCGTTGATCTTCACCAGGAAGTTGCGGCCGATGATCATCGGCTCCGATTCGGGGTGATTGATGTTGGCCGGAATAATGGCGCGGCCGCGTGCGACTTCATCGCGGACGAATTCGGGCGTCATCGATTTCGGAATCGATGCGCCGAAGGATTCGCCCGGATGCTGCCTGGTGAGTAGCTCGGAGAGTCCGTCGCGGCGCTGGTTCTCACGAATGGCGATGTATTCCATCTCTGGCGTGATGATGCCTTTGCGAGCGTAATGCATCTGCGATACATTGGCTCCCG